>JAXITL010000146.1:0-1543 GCA_034680125.1 Chitinophagaceae bacterium | reverse complement strand
TCTGATTTGCTCAAAGACTTGAACATTCCTTACCCCAATTATGGTACTGCTTATGGTACCGACGATGCGATGGAAGTCGCTAATCAAGTAGGTTATCCTGTATTGGTACGCCCTTCCTATGTATTGGGCGGACAAAGAATGCGTATCGTAATTAACGACGATGAGTTGGAGAAAAGTGTAGTGAGTTTGCTCAAGCATTTGCCCGGCAATAAAATTTTGATTGACCATTTCCTTGACCGTTGTCAGGAAGCAGAAATCGATGCCATCTGTGATGGTACAGATGTGCATATTATGGGTATCATGGAGCATATCGAGCCCGCAGGCATCCACTCTGGCGATAGCCATTCGGTATTGCCTGTCTTTAATTTGCCGCCATTGGTGGTAGACGAAATGGTAGATATTGCAAAGAAAATTGCACGAAGCCTCAACATCAAAGGCTTGATTAATATCCAATATGCTATTAAAGAGGGCAAGGTTTATGTCATCGAAGCCAACCCAAGAGCGAGCCGTACCACGCCTTTCATTGCCAAGGCTTATGGAGTGCCTTACCTTAATATTGCTACCCAAGTGATGTTAGGAGCTCAACTGAAAGACTTTAGCATGGAGAATAAATTGGAAGGTTTTGCAGTGAAAGAACCGGTGTTTAGTTTCAATAAATTCCCGAATGTGAATAAAGAGCTGGGTCCCGAAATGAAGAGTACTGGTGAGGCCATTCGTTTTATCAAAAACTTGCGCGACCCTTGGTTTCGTAACTTATACAAAGAGCGCAGCATGCACTTGAGCAAGTAGCCATAATGAAAAAACTAAAATCCCCGAAGCATATGTTTCGGGGATTTTTTTTGAGCAATGAAAAAGGCTAGTTACATAACATTGAGGCTGACGAATAAACGGTTTTTGCCCCATTCGCCAACAGTATTGTTTATGGTTGTAAAGTCAGATTGCCAACGGCCTCTTGTTAGCGCAAACTCATAACCAAGATGTAAACGCATCGGGAATCGTGCCTTTCGAAAGGCAGTAAGCGAAAGGGTTGGCCCTAGGTACAGCATATTGTTTCGCAGTCCTAGATGAGTAACATTAATAGTGTGGGCAAGATTGTTGATGTCAACAAGGTTGTTGTTTGAAAAAACATTAAGGCTATTGCTTGTAAAGCCTATGTTTCCACCCGCCGAAAACAAAATGTTATCATTCTTTACAAGGTTACGTTGTAGCCTTATCCTTACAGAGGAGTTTAAGTATTCATTGGTGGTATTGTTTAGCTCATCTGTAGAATAGGCGGTGCTGGCCTCTAAATCCCCCGAGTATTTTGACCCAAGCATATTCAGTCCTGCAGTGAATTCCGGAATGTTCCGCTTGATTTGGGGTAGCGCTGCCGATTTAAGTTTCGAATTGATGTTGTAGTCTGATGTAGCGTGCATACCAAAGCCAAGATAGAAAGTGGTCTTCACTTTCTCTGTTTGAGTAGCTTCGGTTTTTTTGCAGCGCCTCTTTCTGCCCAGAGCAAAAGTACAGATGCTAAAAGAAAGGATTTCATGTGCTTGTGTTT
>JAXITL010000145.1:0-1551 GCA_034680125.1 Chitinophagaceae bacterium | reverse complement strand
TCCAATGGCACCATTGTGATGTTGGAAAAATTTTACGAATCAGCAGATAGCTACCAAAGCCAACCAAGGGGTATCTCGAATAGTACATTCTTCCAAAAATTATTTAATCGCAATGAATATCATTTCACCCAATTCTCGCTAGCACATTTATCGGATTTTATCCTCGGCTGTCAGGACTTAACTGCCCTATTAAAGAAAGAACAGGCACTGCCGCGCTTGTTGCAAAAAACGCTTGAAGCCATGGATCTTGCACTCCAGCATCCTTTAATGCCCCTTATAGCAAAACTAGACAAGCATACTCCTTTTAAAGATTTAGCGCAATTAAGTTTCAAAGCCCGCCGCGAAATAAAAGCTAATATCCATGAGCTTATAAGCCTCTATGCCCAGCTAGACGCTTGGCAGGGAATGGCGCTTGCTACGCGTACAAATGGCTGGAATTTCCCGACATTAATACAAAACAAACAAGTATGCCTTGATGCTAAAGGCCTGTATCATCCTTTGCTAGATAATGCCGTACAATACAGTATTTCTTTTGGTCAGGATTCAAATTTTATGATCCTCACCGGTGCAAATATGTCGGGCAAAACCACACTGATGAGGGCTTTGGGCATATCAGCGATTTTAGCGCATTTAGGCATGGGCGTACCCGCCGACGAATTATCCATTAGCTTTTTAGAGGGCGTGATTACCAACATGCATGTGGAAGATGATTTACTCAAAGGAGAAAGTTTCTTTTTGGCAGAGGTAAAAAGTATGAAGCATACCGCTGAAGCCATAGCAGAAAAAGGGGCGCAGCTTGTTTTAATGGATGAATTATTTAAAGGCACCAATGTGCATGATGCTTACGACTGTACAAAGGCTATCGTAGAAGGTTTATTACAACATCCACAGCACATCATGATACTCTCTACCCATCTACACGAAGTAGCATACCATTTCGAAAAACAGAAGGGATTGGTGTTTTACTGCTTTCATACTACCATAGGCAAAGAGGGGAATTTTGAATTTAACTACCAGTTGAAGGAGGGAATATCGGATGAACGTATTGGTTATAAAATATTGGTGAAGGAGGGGATTATCAACATACTTCATCACAAAGGCTAAATTTTTTAGTCCTTATTATTTCTGTTATTTTTGAGCATCAAATATGATTATGCGTTTACTGTTTTCTATTTTATTGTGTCCATTTTTATGTCTCCTTTCAAATGCCCAAACAAGTCCAAAGCGAGAGTTTAGGGCAGCTTGGATAGCTACCGTATCAAACATCGATTGGCCCTCCAAGCAAGGCTTACCCTCGATACAACAACAGCAAGAGCTCATCAACAGATTGGATGCTTTAAGAGCAATGGGTTGTAATGCCCTCATCCTGCAAATACGCCCAGCTGCCGATGCCTTATATGCATCGGAGTATGAACCGTGGAGCCGATTCCTCAGCGGGAAGCAAGGACAGCAGCCATTTCCAGCCTACGACCCCTTAAGCTTTGCCATAGAAGAAGCCCATAAGCGCCATATGGAATTGCACGCTTGGTTCAACCCTTTTCGAGCCCTTAC
>JAXITL010000144.1:0-1560 GCA_034680125.1 Chitinophagaceae bacterium | reverse complement strand
TTCGATATACACATTTTTGGTAGGCAAATAGGCCTCAGGCTGGTAATAATCATAATAGGATACAAAATACTCCACCGCATTTTCAGGAAAAAATTGCCGAAACTCGCCATACAATTGGGCTACCAGTGTTTTGTTGTGCGTGAGAATGAGCGTAGGTTTTTGCACCGCCTGTCTCACATTGGCCATGGTAAATGTCTTACCCGAACCCGTTACCCCCAACAATGTTTGAAATTGCTCACCTGCATTCAATCCTTCTATCAATTGCCTAATGGCATTCGGTTGGTCGCCCGCAGGTTGGTAATCGCTGTGAATTTTAAATTGCATGGTTTTTTGCGCCAATTATTGGCTGTACAAAACTATCTTTTTTTGTGCAGATATTTTGGGGGCATTCAAGCGCATCTATGTATTGAGCTTTGGTTCAGGCTATCACTCAACTGCCTGCCGTCAGGTAGGTAGTCCTCACTGCGCTACGGGCTATCCCCGTCCGTACTGGCGCGGGCGGCTTTTCATAGGTGCGGATTAGAAATACGCATTATCTATACTTCGAGATGCGCTGCACTAACATCCCGAAGAGCGGAATTAGTAATAGACTGTACCATTGTTGCATTCAAAAACTACCCAATCCATCCTTTCTTCACCAGATATTCTGCTATCTGTATGGCATTGGTAGCAGCTCCTTTGCGCAGGTTATCGGCCACTATCCAACAATTGAGGGTATTGGCTTGGCTTTCATCTCGGCGAATACGTCCTACAAAAACCTCATCTTTATTAGTAGCAAAAAGGGGCATGGGATATTCTTTGCTGGCTGGATTATCGAGCACATGAACACCTGCTGCAGTGTTTAATATATCGCGCACTTCACTCAAGTCAAAATCATTGTTGAACTCAATATTCACACTCTCACTATGGCCACCCATAACGGGTACACGCACGCAAGTAGCCGTCACTTTTATGTTGTCGTCACCCATTATTTTACAGGTCTCCAACACCATTTTCATTTCTTCTTTGGTGTATCCGTTGTCTTGAAAAACATCAATTTGGGGTATCAGATTAAAATCAATAGGATGAGGATAAACCTCTGTAATGCTCTTGCCAGAGCGCTGTTGCATCATTTCTTCTACCGCTTTTTGGCCCGTACCGGTTACCGATTGATAAGTACTCACCACCACGCGCTTGATGTTGTATTGTTGGTGCAAGGGTTGCAAGACCATCACCATTTGTATGGTAGAGCAATTGGGATTAGCAATGATAAAATCTTCTTTATGGAGAGCTTCGCCATTCACTTCGGGAACTACTAATTTTTTAGTCGGGTCCATCCGCCAAGCAGATGAATTATCCACCACATAACAACCCACTGCTGCAAACTGGGGCGCCCATTCTAGAGAGGGTCCGCCACCCGCCGAAAATAAAGCCAATTGCGGCTTTTGAGCAATAGCATCGGCAGCAAGCATGACGGAAAATTCCTTGCCCTTAAACAGAATAGACTTACCCAAAGAGCGCTCAGAGGCTACAGGTAACAGTTCTGTAATCGGGAAATTTCTTTCTTCTAAAAGACGGAGC
>JAXITL010000143.1:0-1581 GCA_034680125.1 Chitinophagaceae bacterium | reverse complement strand
GTCCATTGTGGCCCAATCACAGGATATGCGCTTGATAAAGAAAAGTATCTATACCCTTGCTGGTCCTGGTTTTGGTGGGAGAGGGTATGTAGCCAATGGTCGCGATAAGGCAGCACGTTTCTTGCACAGAACCTTTGGTGAGATGGGACTGAAATCTTTTTATGATTCTGGGAATTTTTATCAGCAATATTACTTTTCGGTCAATACCTTTCCGAGTAAAGTGGAATTGAAAATGGGTAAAAAGCACATGGAACCCGGTGTTGATTTTATAGTAGATGCTGCAAGTGTTGGATTTCGAACAGCGGAGAAAAGTAAAATGGAAACAATAAATCTCTCCAAAATTAAAGACTCGATACAATGGCAAAAATTGAAAACCAGTTTTAAGTCCGACAAAGTGTATCAAATAAAGCATTTTGATACTTTATGTAAACGAATGAACAGTAGCCACAGGCTTATGGTTCAGCAATTACCTGCAGCTTGTTATCTCATACCCCAAAGCAACAAATTAATTTGGACAGTGGCTACCGAAAATATTCCAGCTACGGTTTTCTATGTTGCCGATAGCTCCTTAGCCAAAGGGAAAAAGGTAGAGGTGCAGGTTCAGCATAAATTTTTAAAAAAGGCCCCCAGTAACAATGTAATCGGCTATATACCTGGCACTCAGGTTCCCGATAGTTTTTTTGTTTTTACAGCACATTACGACCATTTAGGGAAGATGGGTAATCAGGCTATTTTCCCTGGTGCAAATGACAATGCAAGTGGTACCGCTTTTATGTTGGCCTTGATCAAGTATTTTAAAGAAAATCCACCTAAATATTCTATTGCTTTTATTGCATTTAGTGGAGAAGAGGCTGGCCTATTAGGCTCTTCGCATTATGTTGCCCATCCTGCCTTTCCTTTATCGAGCATTAAGTTTTTAGTCAACATTGATTTGATGGGCGATGCTAGTGATGGCCTTACAGTGGTTAATGCAGTAGAGCAAAAAGACGCCTTTGAGTTGTTGCAGAAAATCAACACCGCCAAAAATTATTTGCCCAAAATCAATAGCAGAAGCAATGCGGCCAATAGCGATCATTACCCTTTTACGCAAGCAAATGTCCCTGCTATTTTTATTTATGCTATGGGTGGCAAAGGACATTATCACGATGTATTTGATCAGCCAAAAGAATTGTCGCTTGATAAAATCCCCGAAGTGTTTCGATTGCTGAGCGATTTTATCACCCAAAAATCCCATCAATAGGTTATGCTTAAGAAAAAACTAGTGGTCCTTACGGGGGCAGGTATTAGTGCTGAAAGTGGCTTGCAAACTTTTAGAGATGGTGATGGGATATGGGAGAATCATCGAATCGAAGATGTAGCTACACCAGAAGCCTGGCAAAGAGATCCCCGTTTAGTGCTTGAGTTTTACAATATGCGGCGCAGATCTTGTGTTGCTGCTCAGCCCAATGCAGCGCACTATGCTTTGGCAGCGCTTGAAAAGCAATTTGATGTCGTAATTATCACCCAAAATATTGATGACCTTCATGAGCGTGCCGGTTCTAGCAATGTTCTTCATTTGCATGGTGAAATTACCAAAATGCG
>JAXITL010000142.1:0-1695 GCA_034680125.1 Chitinophagaceae bacterium | reverse complement strand
ATTATGCTCAGGCTCCACGTAACGTAGAAACTGAAGTAGTAGCGAAAGCTGGTAAAAAAGCAATCGAAGAATAGGTATTGTTCTTTTGAAAATATCCTCCAAGCGCCGTTCTTATGGAACGGCGCTTTTGTTTTGCTCCATATTATATTTTTTACCGCAAGGAAGATCCCAATGCATCAAAAATTTGACAAGTTTTTTCTTCTATAAAAACATATTTTTGAATCATAAAATCAAGGGTACACTTGCTATAAAACCTAATAAATTGATGTTCACAAGTAAAAAGGGAATTCTGTTGATTGGCACTTTTTTACTGCTTCCTTTTACAGATTTACCCTTAAGTCAATAAACAGCTTGGACGATAAATATTCTATACTCAAACAATATTGGCAATTCGACCAATTTAGACCTTTACAAGAAGAAATTATAGATGCTATTCTTGAAGGGAAAGACACTATTGCCCTATTGCCAACTGGTGGAGGCAAATCTATGTGTTACCAGATACCTGCGCTATTATTAGAGGGTTTAACGATTGTGGTTTCTCCCTTGATTTCGCTGATGCAAGACCAAGTGGCTCAATTAAAAAACAAAGGGATAGCCGCAGCATACTTGCATGGAGGCCTAAAACATAATGAGGTAGAGCATTTGTTGCTTGAGGCTGAAAAGGGGCTTTTAACATTATTGTATGTATCACCAGAGCGTATCCAAAGCAAACAATTTAAGGAATCGCTACCCTACCTCAATGTTAGCCTTATTGCAGTTGATGAGGCTCATTGCATCTCGCAATGGGGGCACGATTTTCGGCCAGAATATTTACACATAAAATCACTACGCGAAGTTTGGAAAACATGCCCCATTATAGCCCTGAGCGCTAGTGCTACTGTGCGGGTTGTAGACGATATACAAGAACAATTGATTTTAAAAGATGCCTCCCTATTTAGAAAGAGTTTTCGACGCGAGAACATTTTCTATCAAGTTCATTTTTGTGAAGACAAATACCGATACATCATCCGTCATTTTTCCAAAGAACCTCAATGTGGCATCGTGTATTGTCGTAGCCGAAAGAAAACAGAGGAGCTAGCACTCTTACTGCAACAAAACAACATCAATGCTGCTGCCTATCATGCAGGAATGCCGAAAGATGTCCGCAACGAAACCCAAGAAAATTGGATGAACGATAAGGTAGCTATCATAGTGGCAACCACAGCCTTCGGAATGGGTATTGACAAAGCAAATGTCCGCAGTGTAATCCATCTTGATGCGCCAGAACATTTAGAAGCTTATTATCAAGAAACGGGCCGTGCAGGCAGAGATGGTGCTGCCTCCAAAGCCATCACTTTATTTCATTTCAATGATATTCAAAGACTAGAAAACAGTACGCAACTGTATTATCCTCCAGAAGCCTATTTAAGAAAAATCTATCAAGCCGTTTGCGACTATCTACAGATTGCTATTGGCACAGAACCCAACGAGTATTTTGATTTTGACCTCAATCGATTTTTGAGCAATTTCAAACTAGAAGCACTACCTGCTAGCCATGCCCTAAAGTTGTTGGCACAAGAAAACTTATGGACACTTAGTGAGTCTTTATTTAGACCCGCTACGGTTCAATTTTTGGCAGACAGAACGATATTAGATGATATAAACCAACGATATCCAATACTGTCCTTAGTTTCTACCGGACTACTTCGTTTATAT
>JAXITL010000141.1:0-2095 GCA_034680125.1 Chitinophagaceae bacterium | reverse complement strand
TTGATAAATACTCTTATCAAATACGACATACAGGCTATAGAATATACCGAACCATATATTTACATTTCGCTGTTGCTCACCCGCAAAGGCCTTTGGCGCCTTTTGTTCAAATATTTTGCTTGTGGCATCCCCTCCTATCGATTTGTTCCGCAGGATTACATAGTAATAGTTGTATAAAGTGCCTTGCATTTGAATACTGATAAATGCCAATAGGGTAGCCAACAGCGAAGATTCACTGATATAACAAATGCTCATGAGGAACAGGAAATTCAGGATGATATCCAATACACTATCCAAATATCGACCAACATAAGATGGAGTGGCTTTTAAACGGGCTAGTTCGCCATCGGCGCCATCAAGGATGGATTTGAGCACGATAAATATAGCCGCCCAATAGTATTGTTGTGTAAGAATACAATAGATAGCGATCAATCCCGAAAGAGCGAAAAGCAAACTAACGTGAATGGCCGTAAATGAGGTGTTTTTTAATTGTTGGGCAATTAGTTTTGCGGCGGGTCTTCCGTAATCGGCGAGGTCAAGAAATTTATCTTGAGCTGCAAGTTTTGACATTTAAGAGCAAATAGAAATCAATCGGCAATATAGCGTTTGTAAAAGTAGGTTCTAATTCGTTATGGGACAATTTAATCTTTAAGCCGCGCAATAATGTTGGCTATGTTTTAGGCAAATAAACCTGTTCTGATTATTAGATATGCCTACTACTCATTGGGATGAAAGGTATGCTTGCTAAATGGGCCGCTTCTTGTTTTGGGTTCTTAGCTATTGAGATCAATCGTTTTTTGATGCAAAGAAGTAGCCAAAGCTTTTGTCTGCAATAGCTGTTCTTACTTTTCCCTTACTGCATTTTATTGTTTTCGGCATAAGACAATCGTTCGTTTTTATTAGGTATAAAAAAAGCACTTCAGAAATTGAAGTGCTTTATCGATTCGTTTTGTATTTTTTAGATACTTAATATCCAGCCATGCTTATCCTCGATTTTGCCATAACGGATATCATCTAAAGTTGTTTTAATCCAGTTCATTGTATCCCATTCTTCTACGGGGCGTAGCTGCATTTCATCACCATGAATGGTTAGTTTGCCAATTGGCGCAACGGAAGCTGCTGTACCTGTACCGAAGGCTTCTTTTAAAGTGCCGTTTTTGTAGGCCGTTTCGATTTCTTCAATGGATATGGGGCGTTCTTCAACAGTGATGCCCTTTTCTTTCAATAAGGTAATAACCGAATCTCTAGTTACCCCTGCTAATATCGTTCCACTCAATAAATCGGGTGTGATGATTTTATCGCCAATAACAAAGAAAACGTTCATGGTGCCGATTTCTTGTACATATTTATGTTCAAAACCATCTGTCCAAAGGATTTGGTCATAACCCATTTTCTGAATCTGTTGTGCAGGGTACATACAAGCACCATAGTTGCCGGCGGCTTTGGTTTGTCCAATGCCTCCAGGGAATGCTCTTACAAATTCGTCTTGTACATAAATAGAAACAGGCTTGCTGTAATAAGCAGCTGCTGGGCTCGTAATGATGATAAATGTGAATTTAGTAGCCGGACGAACACCTACAAATTCGTCAGTGGCAAACATGAATGGGCGGATGTATAAGGAATTGCCAAAGGAATCGGGTATCCAAGCTTGGTCCATTTCAATCAGTTTGCGCATCCCATCTACAAATATTTCTTTTGGTACATCGGGCATGGCCATACGATGAGCCGATTTGTTCATGCGCTTCCAATTATCTTCTGGACGGAAAATTCTACCTTTTCCGTTTGCATCTTTATATGCTTTTACGCCTTCAAAAATAGCTTGACCATAGTGCATAAAGGTTGTGGCCGGGCTAAGGCTTAGGTTGCCGTAAGGCATAATTTCAGGATTTCCCCAAACACCATCATCATAATGCGCTACCAACATATGGTCGGAGTATAAACGACCAAATTGAATGTTGTTTTGGTCAAATTCTTTGATTCTGCTTTCCGTAATTTTATTAACCTTAATTTCGAATGCCATAATATTGGTTTGGTACAAAATATGTCGTGAAGAAAAACTAATTTTGGCGCAAAGAAACGGTTTTTTTGGCACTTG
>JAXITL010000140.1:0-2206 GCA_034680125.1 Chitinophagaceae bacterium | reverse complement strand
GGGAAGTAAATTTATTTATACCACAAAGCCATCTTCAAAAACCCAACCCCTCCAAGGAGGGGAGCGCGTGTTGATTTATTGAAAACAATTCGTTTCTACGCTCAATGACCATCGACCTTATTGCGATTATAGTAGCCATACTCTTATTTCTTCGAGGATATTCTCGAGGGATTATTGTAGCAGCATGCTCTGTATTGGCGGTGTTGTTGGGGATTACTTGCGCATTGTCCTTATCAGCAAAATTGTCTAATTTTTTGTTGGAGAAAGACTGGGTATCCTCAGCATTAGCCCCTATTATTAGCTATGCCATTTTGTTTTTTGCGGTGCTTTGGTTGGTACGTTTATTAGCCAAATTGGTAGAGGGTTTTTCTAGTAGTATTTTGTTGGGCTGGGTAAACAAGTCTATTGGTGGCGCTCTGTATATCGCAATAGGCATGGTATTGTATAGCTCGGTTTTGTGGCTATGCGATGGCGCACATCTTCTATCGCCCGAAACAAAAGTAAAATCTTATTCCTACACTTATATCGCCCCAATAGCACCTTGGGTCTTTGCTCATATTGGCGAAGTCATTCCCTTTGCTAAAAATTCTTTTGCCGATATGCGTCATTTTTTTGATGGCGTCAACCAACAATTGCCAGAGCATGTGGGTACTCCTCGATAATTACGATTCTTTCACACACATCTTGCATCATTACTTGCTCCACACAGGTAATGATTGTATCGTAATCCGAAATGACGAACTGAGCCTTGAAGCATTAGCGGCATGCCATCCTAGTCGCTTGATTATTTCACCTGGACCACAAACACCACACGAGGCGGGCATTAGCCTAAAAGCAATTGAGTACTTTCATGATAAAATTCCGGTCTTGGGTATTTGCCTCGGACATCAAGCTTTGGGGATGTTTTTTGACGCACCACTGATACACAATCCGGCCCCAATGCATGGTAAAACAAGTATAGTAAAACATAATGGACATAGTATATTCAAAGACATTGATGAGGAGTTTGAAGTAATGCGCTATCATTCTTTATGCATTGATTTGAGCAACAATAAAGCACTTGAGCCCATTGCTTTTTCAACAGACGACACTGTATTAATGGCTTGTGCCCATAAAAGCTTGCCCTTGATTGGCTTGCAATTTCACCCCGAAAGTATTGGCACGCCTAACGGACAGCAAATGATTGACAATTGGGCTAAGATGATTTTTTAAGCATGGTTTTTTTCGGCTTGGTGCAATTATCTTTGCCCAGCAAAAAAATATTGGTCTTGTAGTTCAATGTCCGCCCGGCAGAACATTTTTCAGACGGGCCCGCCCGGCAGAACGCCGTTCGGACGGGGATAGAATACCCGCCCTTGCTTTTGGCAAGTTCGGGCAAGGAAGTATTAAAATATTGGTCTTGTAGTTCAATGCCCGCCCGGCAGAACGCCGTTCGGACGGGGATAGAATAGAAGTCATTAAAAATATTGGTCTTGTAGTTCAATGGATAGAATAGAAGTTTCCTAAACTTTAGATCCCAGTTCGATCCTGGGCGAGACCACTTTTAGCCCACTTCATTTGAGGTGGGTTTTTTTGATTCATAGATTTGTGAATGCATATAATTTAAACACTTGTTTCTTCAATTTCGAAAAAGGGTTTCTTAGAAGAGCAAAAAGTATAGTAAAAAAATTAAAAATTTTTTTACATTTACGCGGTAAATTATATTTATTAACAAAAAAACAATTATGAAAAAAATCATTCCAGTATTGTTAGGCGTCTTGTCGCTTTCCTCTTGTTCCATTCACAGACAAATCACAAAAGACACGAAAGCGCACGACCCTGAGGTTAATGCAGCTAGTTTTGGCATGGTTATCAAGCCGATTGTTGCCGACTTAAAAGTTGAATCAGCAAAGCAATCGGTTACCTACACCGCCGACTTAAAACTACCCCTTAGTGAATTAAAAAATAACGCTATGGAATTGTTTTTAAGCACCCATAAATGTGATTATGTTGTAGACCCAGTTTTTTCAAGGGTGTCTACTGTTGACAACTCTATATTGAGTGATATTAAGATTACCGTTACAGGATTCCCGGCCAGCTACAGCAAAGTATACCAAGTAGACTCTTTGCCAAAATCTGTAATGCAATATTCTTCTATTTCTTTGCCCGTTAAAAGAGTAGAATATATCAATTCTATAACTGAAGAGACTAAAGGCAAAGCTTTTGG
>JAXITL010000139.1:0-2285 GCA_034680125.1 Chitinophagaceae bacterium | reverse complement strand
TATATAATGCCCTTAATAAATCATACGAAAACAATGGATATAATTATAGCTTCATCAGCGGCGGATCAACGGTTTCCAGCAATTATTTTTACCCACAAGCCGGACGCAATTTTTTAGCTGGAGTTGGCTTTAGGTTTTAATGTTGTTGAAATTCTGGTTAAAACAAAAACCCACGAAATCTTCGTGGGTTTTTGTTTAATTTTTATAAAATGCTATTTTTTTCGGTGCTCAGCTACTGCATCTAATGCCTCATAAAAGGACTCGCCATATTTGCGAATAATCGGCTCTTTGAGAAATTGATAAACGGGCACTTCAAGCTTTTTGCCCAGTTTACAAGCAGGGCGGCACAAGGTTTTTCGGGGTTCGTAATTCACCAATTCATATTCGGCAGAAGTATCAATCCTGATCGGAAATAGATGGCATGATATTGGTTTCTTAAAATCAATCAAACCATCGCGGTGTGCAGCTTCTATACCACATTTCACTACGCCCAAAGTATCTGTAAATGCATAGACACAGATGCCGCCATTTACCGTTGGGGTTACCAAGCCATGTTCGGCGTCTAGTACATGGGTGCCTTGTTTTTCTATTTCGGCAATGTACTCTTGGGGCAAATAAGGTTTTACTATGGGCAATATTTCGGCAATAATTTTGGCCTCTTCTTGAGTAAGTGGAGCGCCACAATCACCATCTACACAACATCCTCCCTTGCAACGCTCTAAGTCGCAGACAAATTGCGCCTCGATGACGTCGTCGCTCAGTAAAACATTGTCTATCGCTATCATGAATGAGCAGCGTTAAATGCTAAAGCGCCTAAATATCTTTCGGCATCTAATGCTGCTGCACAACCGCTACCCGCAGCGGTTACCGCTTGGCGATACATTTTGTCTTGTACATCGCCGCAGGCAAATACTCCTTCAATATTTGTTTTTGATGTACCTGGAATGGTGTTGATATAACCTTCCTCGTCCATATCAATGAATCCTTTGAAAATACCTGAGTTGGGCGTATGTCCAATGGCTACAAAAAAGGCACTCAATTCAATATCTTTTGTTTCGCCTGTTTTGGTGTCGCGAATACGCAAGCCACTTACTTTTTGATCACCCAAAATTTCGGCCGTTTCGCTGTTCCAATACACTTGAATATTGGGTGTGCTCAGCACGCGTTGTTGCATTACTTTACTAGCGCGCATTTCGTCGCGGCGCACCAGCATATGCACTTTAGTGCATAATTTAGATAGGTATAGTGCTTCTTCGGCAGCGGTATCCCCAGCGCCCACGATGCCTACTTCCTTATCTTTAAAAAAGAATCCATCACAAACGGCACATGCCGATACGCCATATCCATTAAGGCGTTGCTCGCTTTCTAGGCCCAACCACTTTGCCGAAGCACCGGTGGCAATAATCACAGAATCGGCCTCTACCCATTTTTCTTCATCGATTTCTATTTTAAAGGGACGACTGCTTAAATCTACTTTTGTAGCCATTCCCCAACGGATATCGGCACCCATGCGTTGTGCTTGGGCTTCAAAATCTTTCATCATTTGTGGGCCCATTACCCCTTCTGGGTAGCCAGGATAATTTTCTACTTCGGTTGTAATAGTCAATTGTCCACCAGGCTGTAATCCCTGGTACATCACTGGTTTGAGGCCAGCGCGGGAGGCATAGATAGCTGCTGTATAGCCAGCAGGGCCAGAGCCAATAATGAGGCAGTGTATTTTTTCAGAAATGTCCATTATGGTATGATATTATAAAGTGTGTAAAGAATAGGTTGTTTGTGCCATTTGCTGTTTAAAAAACATATTTGCCCTCGGGCGTGTACATTACAGGAATCAATTTTTTGTTGGCTTCAAAATAATCGTATCCCGCTTTTAAGTTTACCCAAAACTTTTGTTTCTCTTGTTCGCTAAGGTAGGCTTTGCCTAAAAACTCGAGTCCTTTTTTGGTAAAACGTGTGGGGTAAATATTGATGGGTATATAATTTTGCCCGTTCATTTTGGCATTGAGGCAGGCAATATAAAGTTCTGAAATTAATTCATCGGTCATGGGTACACAACCAACGGTCACGCAACCCCCATGGATATAGATATCCCCACCTGGTTTCTTTTTGTCGCCCAAAATGATATCAGAATAGTTGGGATAATTAATCAGCATAGAAAGGTAAAAATCACTTTGCGGATTAAAATCTTCTATAAAATAAGAACCTTCGGGCACTTGCCTATCGCCCTCGTATCTTTTGGGGCCAAGAATCCCCGACAATGCGCATACGCGGTATAGCTTTATGAG
>JAXITL010000138.1:0-2293 GCA_034680125.1 Chitinophagaceae bacterium | reverse complement strand
GGCTTTTGAGCAATAGCATCGGCAGCAAGCATGACGGAAAATTCCTTGCCCTTAAACAGAATAGACTTACCCAAAGAGCGCTCAGAGGCTACAGGTAACAGTTCTGTAATCGGGAAATTTCTTTCTTCTAAAAGACGGAGCATCGTGCTCCCTACAAGGCCAGTTGCGCCCACCAAGGCTACTTTCATAAATATGCAATGAGTTGAATAAACTAAGAGAAGGACAAAAGTAAGGAGAAAATAAATGAAGCCTTCGGTATGGAACTAGCTAATTAAAAGAAAAAGGCCTTCCTCATGTGTTATGATGAAAGGCCTTTTGAAGAAAACAAGGAGCATTAATTTTTGGGGATTCGCTTTAGAGTCTCTGTAAAATATTTCCAGAATTTTTGCACTGAAGAGATTTGTGCACGCTCATCAGGCGAGTGAGCGCCATAAATATTAGGACCAAAAGAGATCATTTGCATGCCCGGATAATTGGTGCCCAAAATACCGCATTCTAAACCAGCGTGAATGGCATTTACATGGGCGCTTTGGCCAAATAGTTCTTGGTACAAGCCACTCATTAGTTTGATAATCGGGGCATCGGGGCGAGGCTCCCAACCTGGATAAGCTCCCGCATAAGTAACATGGGCAGCATCTATCAAGCCAAAGGCTGCACTTATAGCCTGGGCAAGATCTGTTTTTTCACTATCAACCGAACTGCGGGTCAGGCATTGGATACTGTAAGTACCGTCTTTTACCAATACGCGTGCCAAATTATTAGAGCTCTGTACCAATCCTTGAATGGCAGGGCTCATTCTATAAATACCGTTAGGACAAGTGTAAATAGCAGACAATAATTTACTTTGAACGTCTTTATTGATAATGGTTTCGGGCACAGTGGCTTCCGCCATTTCAATGATCAATTGCGCATCCGTAAGGCAATATTCTGCTTGAATATGTTTGGCCAATTCAGCAAAAACACCCTGCATTTTCGCTGTATTATCGTGGGCTACCACAATCGTTGCTACAGACTCACGCGGTATCGCATTGCGCAAACTACCACCATCGATACTGCTGATGCCGATACCCAAATCCTTATGAAGCGTATACAAAATGCGGTTCATTATTTTATTCGCATTGCCTTTTCCCAAATGAATATCAGCGCCAGAATGACCTCCACTAAGTCCTTTTACAGAAAGAGTAAAGGCATGGACATTCGCATCAGGAATGCTCTTCTCATAGCTACCCGTTGCCGTAACATCTACTCCTCCAGCACAACCAATAGTTAATTCGGTATCCTCTTCGGTGTCAAGATTCAGTAAAATTTTTCCATCAAGCAATCCGCCTTCAAGATTCAAGGCCCCTGTCATTCCTGTTTCTTCATCAATAGTAAACAGGGCCTCAATGGGCGGATGCGGAATATCTGTTGAAGATAAAATAGCCATAATAGCGGCGACACCGATTCCATTATCTGCACCTAATGTGGTTCCTTTGGCCTTTACCCAATCGCCTTCCACATACATGTCAATACCTTGCTGATCGAAATCGAAAATAGTATCAGCATTTTTTTGGTGCACCATATCAATATGGCTTTGCAACACCACAGTTTGACAACCTTCCATGCCACTAGTAGCAGGCTTTTTGATAATTACATTACCCACTTTGTCCACCATCGTTGCTAATCCAAGTCCTTCGCCAAATGCCTTCATAAAGGCAATAACGCGTTCTTCTTTTTTGGAAGGCCGAGGCACTGCATTGAGATCGGCAAAATGCGTCCAGAGGGCATTGGGTTGCAATTGTTTAATTGTATCGCTCATTATTTATTGAATTTTATGTATTTCAGGTAACGAAAGTACAGAAAAGCATCAAAAGCCATTTATAGAAAAGCCTAAAACAATTTTACGCTCTTGGATTTTCAATGCCCTTATAGAATTAGGAGCGCATCTCGAGGAGGACTACTTAATAAAACATATGGCTAACCAATAAGATTCAATACCTTTGCTGCATAAAGATGGCTAGTCAGAATACAATTTAAACATAGATAAATGAAGGCTTCCAATAACTTTTACGAACACAATTGTACTACTTGCAATTCTAGGCTTCACTCCGTATTTTCTGTAGTGAGCTCAGATCATATCCAAGATTTGAACGAACATAAATCTTGCTCGACCTACAAAAAGGGGCAAATTATATTTTCCGAGAACGGATTACCGATGGGATTATTCTGCGTCAATAGCGGCAAAATAAAATTATCTACATCTGGACCCGATGGTAAAGAACAAATTTTACGCTTGGTAAAAGGGGGCGACATC
>JAXITL010000137.1:0-2305 GCA_034680125.1 Chitinophagaceae bacterium | reverse complement strand
CAATCAAAAAGTAAAACGCTCAGATTTGAAATCTGTAACTATACTGGATGTGGATGATTTATACCATTTTGACTAGTACTACCTTAATTACCCTCATCTACATGTACCTCCGCTGGATGGTGCGCAAAGACAAGCTGGGTGTTGATTTTGGGCTTTGGCAAAAGATCAGTCCTGCTCAATTGATTTGCCCCTTGGACGTGCATGTAGCGAATGTGGCTCATCGATTTGGACTATTGCCCAATACCAACTCCAATTGGCAAAACGCAAGAGCACTTACGGAACAGCTAAAGAGCTTAAACGAAAAAGACCCTGCTGTGTATGATTATGCTTTGTTTGGCTTGGGTGCGGAGGAAAGGTTTGGTGGATTATAGTTTTTTACGCAAAAATTTTGTGACTACCACACAATTAACCATTAAAAATTAGCCATTCATCATTGCCTTTTGCTTGCAAATTGCCTGTGCCAAGCTTTCAATTTTGCTTACCTTCGTTCCCTAAAATTATCTTTCTGCGTGTCCGACATTATCAATCTCCTTTCTGATCATATTGCCAACCAAATTGCTGCGGGCGAGGTTATCCAACGCCCTTCTTCGGCTGTCAAAGAATTGTTGGAAAATGCAGTGGATGCAAGAGCTACAGAGATTCAATTGGTGATTAAGGATGCAGGGAAGGAGTTGATTCAAGTAATCGATAATGGCAAAGGCATGTCGCCCACCGATGCACGTATGAGTTTTGAACGGCATGCCACTTCTAAAATTCAAAAAATAGAAGACCTGTTTACCATTCGCACCATGGGTTTTCGTGGTGAGGCTTTGGCCTCGATGGCGGCGGTTGCCCAAATGGACATGAAAAGCCGCAGGGCAGAGGATGAAGTAGGCCCTCATATTATTATTGAAGGCTCTGAGGTCATTAGTCAAGAGCCTTGTGCTGCAGCTATGGGCACCAATATCATGTTGAAAAACTTATTTTTCAATGTGCCGGCCCGGCGTAATTTTCTCAAAAGCAATACGAGTGAATTGCGCAATATTGTAGATGAATTTACCCGAATTGCTCTGGCGCATCCTGCCCTTATATTTCGATATTTTAATAATGGAACAGAGCAGTATCATTTGAGCTCAGGTAGCTTAAAAGCAAGGATAATGGGGCTTTTTGGCAATAGTTACGATAAGAAATTAGTGCCTGTATCGGAGCAAACCGACTTTTTAACCATTCACGGTTTTGTAGCTAAGCCCGATGCAGCGACGAAAACAAGAGGGATGCAATATTTCTTTCTCAACAACCGATTTATTCGCAGCAATTATCTCCATCATGCCTTGGTGCAAGCCTATGAGGGTTTGATACCCAAAGAGCATTTCCCTGCTTATTTTTTATTTCTTGAATTGGACCCTGCCAAAGTGGATGTGAATGTGCATCCCACCAAACAAGAAGTAAAATTTGAAGACGATCAATTGATGTATGCTTATTTGAACGCCTCGGTAAAACATGCTTTGGCCCGCAACAATATTGCCCCTTCATTAGATTTTTCTTTGAGTCCTGATATCCAACAATTGCCCTCGGTGCAATTGCCCCAGAGCTCTAAAGATATGGATAGAGCGGCTTCGGGCTATTTAAGCAATAGTTTTTCGCAAAAAAATCAAGCTCATTTTATAGACAAGAAGGATGGATTGATTCGTTGGAAAGAGGTGTATGAAATAGCGGGTAGCATTCCTGAAAAGCATTTGACCCAAGCAGAAATCCAAGCACATAACCCTAGCCAAGCGGTTCAAAAATCTGCCCTCAGTGGGGGCGCTGCCAAGCAAAATATATTGTTGGTGCAAGGCACGATGTTGGTGACAACCGTCAAGTCTGGCCTTATGTATATCCATATTCGGCGCGCACAAGAGCGTATTTGGTATGAGCGTTTGATGAGCCAATGGGAAGATGGAAAAACCGCCTCGCAAAGGGTTTTATTTCCTTTGAATTATGAAGTCATGCCCCAAGATGAGGCCTTGTTACTTTCTTTATTGCCCGATATGTCCCGCATTGGTTTTGACATTAGTCATTTTGGCAAAAACACTTTTGTGGTGCAAGGCATCCCCTCGGGGATGACCGCTGGAGAAGAAAAAAACATCTTGGATGAACTATTAGAACACAGCAAAAACGAAAGCAATAAAGCATTAGAAGTGAATGCCCATACCATGCTCGTCAAAATTGCTCAGCGTATGGCTTCCTTGCAAACCGATTATAGCCAAGCCGAAAATCAGCAGGCGCTGATCGATGAGTTATTTGCTTGCAGTCAGCCAGAATTTAGCCCGAAGGGCAAAAAGAT
>JAXITL010000136.1:0-2306 GCA_034680125.1 Chitinophagaceae bacterium | reverse complement strand
TTTATGAATCTCGACCTATCCATAGTAGTTCCCTTGTACAACGAAGATGAATCTTTGCCAGAATTGATGGCTTGGATTGATAAGGTGTGCACCGAAAATAAATATGCCTACGAGGTGATCATGGTGGATGATGGCAGTAAAGACAATAGTTGGGAGGTAGTGCAAACATTAGCGCAACAATATAATACCGTCAAGGGTATCAAGTTTCAACGCAATTATGGTAAAAGCCCAGCCCTTAATGAGGGTTTCAAAGCGGCACAAGGGAATGTGGTTATAACAATGGATGCCGACTTGCAAGATAGCCCAGATGAAATTCCAGAATTGTATGCGATGATTATGAGTGGCGCGTACGACCTTGTGAGTGGCTGGAAAAAAGTACGCTATGACAATGCGGTAACTAAAAATTTGCCTTCAAAATTATACAATGGTGTCAATCGATGGATATCGGGCATCAAGTTACATGATATGAATTGTGGCCTCAAAGCCTATCGAAAAAAGGTCGTTAAAAGTATTGAGGTTTATGGCGAGATGCACCGTTTTATTCCCGTAATTGCCAAGCAAGCAGGCTTTGGCAAAATAGGGGAGAAGGTGGTCGTTCATCGTGCAAGGAAATATGGCGTTTCTAAATTTGGTTGGGAGCGTTTTATCAATGGCTTTCTCGATTTATTATCTATTCAATTCATTACTCGTTTTGGCAAAAAGCCCATGCACTTTTTTGGTTTGTATGGAACCTTGATGTTTATGTTGGGCTTCGGAATGACACTCTATCTGATTGTTTCTAAGTTCTTTTTTGGTGGAAGTATGATTAATAAGCCTGCTTTTTATATTGCCTTAACCACCATGATTTTGGGAACCCAATTTTTTCTTACAGGCTTTATAGCTGAACTTATTTCGCGCAGTGCTGCTGATCGAAATAATTATTTGATAGAAGAAAAACTGGGCATTAAAGACTAATTTTTTTACAATAAAACTTTTACTAGGCAATGCGTTATCTTAAATTATTATCCATTTTCTTGCTTTTTTCGAGCTTAAGTTCTTGCTGCATTAAAGAAAAAACATGCTCTATTTTGACCTTTCAGAATCTAGAGCTCGTCAATTTTAGTGCAGAAGATGCAAGCGGAGATTTGATATTGACCGCCTATCAAGTCAATACAAGTTATACCCAACTTAAGAATGTAATGAAACTAAAGGGCGAAGCCACGAGCGATGCTCAAATTTTTAAGGTCAAAACAATAGAGTTATCAGCTGCTGATGACTATGAATTAGAAATTGTCAAAACAGGTAAAAAATACCGTATTGGTAATTTTTCTGTTGAAAAAGTTTCTTGCGGGAAATGTTTTATGCGTAGTAATAATCAGTTTGGTTATTCTTTAAACGGCTACACGGTTAATGGTAGAAGCTATAATTACGATGGGAAACTCTTAATCCTAAAGTAGTGAATTATCGCAAAAGCAATTGATTTAGCCGTTTTGAAAAATTATGTTACTCCAACTTTCCATAAATAATTATGCCATTATCGATCGGCTAAGCATTAAGCCTGATAAGCATTTGAATATTGTTACGGGCGAAACAGGTGCTGGAAAGAGTATTATACTGGGCGCCTTATCACTCATTTTGGGTGAGCGTGCAGACACCTCTGTACTCATCAATAAAGAAGCTAAATCCATTGTTGAAGCAAGCTTTGATGTACGCGAAAATCAGGCTTTTAAAATCGCTTTAAAAGAAGCCGAACTTGATGAAGAAGACCATTGTATCATCCGCAGAGAGATCAATAGTGCGGGTAAGTCAAGAGCCTTTGTAAACGATACTCCAGTTACCCTTTCTGTTTTAAACAAGCTTACTGCATTGTTGGTTGATTTGCACCAACAATTTGACAACCATGCCATCGAAGATGATTTGTTTCAATTGTCTGTAGTGGATGTATTGGCACAAAATTCAATCATTAAAGATCAATACCAAAACGTTTTTAAGCAGTATCAGCAAGTAGTGCAAGAACTGAATGCTAAAAAAAATCAGCAAGCTCAATGGCAAAAGGATGCCGATTATAAACAGTTTTTGTACGATGAATTGGAGCAAATTAATTTTCGGCCTAACGAAATAGAAGAAGCAGAAATCCAATTAAAGCAACTGAATGCTGCCGAAAAAATCATTTCCATTTTACAACAAGCGCGATATGTGCTCGATGAAGGTGACATGCCTTTAGCCAACGAAATTCGCCGTCAAGCGCAACAATTACAAAGTATTGCCGATGTCTTTCCCGAGGCGCAATTATTGCAGGAGCGCTTAAATTCTATTTATGCCGAGGC
>JAXITL010000135.1:0-2373 GCA_034680125.1 Chitinophagaceae bacterium | reverse complement strand
TTTATGCCTGTGTTTAGCATTAATTTGCTCTTTTACTATAATGCTCAAACAAAAAAATCTAGTAAAAATGTAGTTAGTAATGGCCAATTTGAAGTTATCGTATTGCAAAACGACTAAAATTTAATAGAAGGGGCATTATGTTACTCCGTATATTTCCCCTAAAAAAAGGCTTGGTATTCCACCAAGCCTTTTTTTATTAAGCATACCTATAATTCTATCAAACTAGGAAATCTTTTTCCTAGTTCTTCCTTTCTTTTCCTCCAAGTTTTTGCAGATTTTTTGCAAGAAAAAAGGTTTATGATGTTTTTATCATCATAAACCTTTGATTGTAAAGTGGGCCCACTAGGACTTGAACCTAGGACCACCTGATTATGAGTCAGGTGCTCTAACCAACTGAGCTATAGGCCCTTTTGCCCAAAGGCAAATTGGATTGCAAATGTAGCAGATTTTACGCAAAAAAGAACGACAAAAGCAATTATTTTTGCAGCATGATACAGGGCATTAAACACATTATTTTCGACCTCGGAAATGTACTACTCAATATTGACCCAAGCCTTAGCTACAAAGCACTTCAAGATTTAAACATCCCCCATTTTGAAGACGTTTATCGCTCCTTAAACGAAAAAAATATTTTTGAACAACTCGAAACCAATGAACTGAGTCCAAGGCAATTTATAGATATCATTCGTGAAAGCTCAGGCCTACCGCTCCAAGACCAACAGATCATCGACGCTTGGAATGCCCTGCTCCTTGATTTCCCTTTGCGCCGATTACAAATTGTACAACAATTACAATTGCATTACGACCTAATATTGCTGAGCAATACCAACGAAATACACGAAGAATCATTCAATAAAAGCTTGCAGCTTGCCCACGGGATTCCCAATATTGCAGTCTTTTTTGATAAGGTATATTACTCGCATCGTATCGGCATGCGTAAGCCCAACCCGGCCATTTTCCAAAGGGTATTAACCGATTGCTGCTTTAAGCCAGAACATACTTTATATATTGACGATATCGAAGAAAACACCTTGGCCGCCGCTACTTTGGGTATCCAAACCATTTGGCTCAAAGAAGGGATGAGCATCGAAAAAGACATTTTTTTAAGCATCACAAACTAATTTTTAGTACTAAATTTGTGCGCTTATGATTCCTGGGAAAATATTAGTTACGGGTGGCTGCGGTTATATTGGCGGACACACTATTGTAGATTTGGTCAATAATGGTTTTGAGGTCATTTCTGTGGATGATCTCTCTCGCGGCTCCTTGCGTATGCTTGCGGGTGTCGAACAGATTTTGGGCAAAGAGATCAAAAACTATAAGGTAGATTTGACCAACCTTGATGATACCCAAGCCATATTTATTGAAAATCCCGATATTGTGGGTGTCGTTCATTTTGCCGCTTTTAAATCGGTAAACGAATCAGTACAAGAACCCCTGAAATATTACCGGAATAATATTAATTCCTTGGTCAATATCCTTCAATGTGCCAAAGATTATGATGTGCCGAATATCGTATTTTCATCTTCTTGCTCGGTATATGGGAATGCCAAAAGCTTACCCGTGGATGAGTCTAGCCCCCTTGCGATTGCCGAATCCCCTTATGCCTATACCAAGCAGATAGGAGAAGTAATATGCCAAGATTTCGTAAAACAAAATCCGGGCTTCAATATTAGTTTATTACGATACTTTAATCCTGTTGGAGCACATCCGTCCGTCATCATTGGAGAACTACAAGAAAAACCAGAAAATCTGGTACCGGTTATTACCCAGACCGCTATTGGCAAACGTGCCGAGATGACCGTATTTGGCAATGATTACGATACCCGAGATGGCTCCTGTGTACGAGATTATATTCACGTAATGGACATTGCGAATGCCCATACAAAAGCCTTACAATATTTAATCGCCAATAAAAACCAACAAGCCTGTGAAGTGTTCAATCTTGGTTCGGGCAATGGCGTCACCGTACTCGAGCTTATCCAATCTTTTGAATCTGTTTCGGGTAGAAAATTAAACTATACCATGGGTGATCGCCGACCAGGCGATGTTATTGCCGTATATGCCGACAATTCTAAAGCATGTACGCTATTGGGTTGGAAAATTCAGTATGCATTAGCACAAATGATGGATACCGCTTGGCGTTGGGAACTCAAGTTACAGGTAGAGGAGCAAATGCGACTCAATTAGTCAAAAACAGCATGATATAAACAAGGCCTCAAAGGATGGATACCATTGAGGCCTTTGTTGTAGGGCAAAAAAAAAGAGATTGTGGGTTAGAACAATCTCTTTTTTATTTCTAAATGCTAAAATAAAATTACTTCTTTTTAGCAGGCGCTGCTTTTTTTGCTGGTGCAGCTTTTTTAGCAGGCG
>JAXITL010000134.1:0-2376 GCA_034680125.1 Chitinophagaceae bacterium | reverse complement strand
TGTTGACAGCACCGATGGGCCAGTGATGGTGATTGCAGGACCAGGAACGGGCAAAACAGAAGTGTTGGGCATGCGCATTGCCAATCTTTTACGCAGCGAAGCCCAAGTAGCACCACACGAAATCCTTTGCCTTACCTATACAGAAGAGGCAGCACATAATATGCGCAAAAGGCTCAGTTCTATTGTAGGCTTATCGGCACAAAAAGTAAATATTCACACCTTTCATGGTTTTTGCAACACCATTATTCAAAACAACAGCGAACATTTTGGGCTACGCCAAATGGAGTTGATCAGCGATCTCGAAAGAGTAGAACTGATGCAGGAATTGTTATCCCAATTACCCGCCAAACACCCCATGCACCGTGTAGGTAATGCTACCTTTTACGACCTGCGCCCCTTGAATAATTTCTTTGCCGAAATGAAAAAGGAAAATTGGACAAGCGGAGCCATTAAAGCCGCCATTTCTTTTTATCTCGAAGATTTGCCCAATCGTGAGCAATATATCTATAAAAGAAAATCGGGACAGAATAATGTGGGCGATGTAAAACAAAAAGAAATTGATGCAGAAACCGAAAAAATGAATCGCACGATAGCAGCAGCAGATTTGTTTGACCGTTATAATAAAAAAATGACGGAAATGGGTCGCTACGACTATGCCGATATGATATTGTGGGTAATAGAGGCCTTTAAGAAAAATGAGTATTTACTGCAACATTACCAAGAGCGTTTTCAATATATTTTGGTCGATGAATTTCAGGATACCAATGGTGCACAAAACGAAATAATCAACTTGCTGACGAACTATTGGGGCGAGATGGCCAACATATTTGTTGTAGGCGATGATGACCAAAGCATCTATGAATTCCAAGGAGCACGTATCCGCAACATTGTTGATTTCTATGAGAAATACAAAAGCAATATTCAGGTTATTGTTCTCAACGAAAACTACCGCTCTAGCCAAGCCATTTTGGATAAGGCGCTACGCAGTATCGGGCATAATAATCAACGATTAATCAATGTGCTTCAGGGCCTGAAAGTGAACAAAAATATTGTTTCTTCTTTGCCCCGATTCAAAGAAGAGGCCGCACCCATACCAATCATTACACAATACTTAAACCCGATACACGAAATTGTAGATATTGTACGACAGCTTGAAGAGTTAAGCGCAGCAGGCGTTTCGCTAGATCAAGTAGCAATCATTTATGCCCAACACAAACAAGCCGAAAACTTAATCGCATTACTAGAAAGAAAGTCCTTGCCCTATACCCTACGCCGTAGCATCAATGTGCTGGATGAGGCAATACCACAACAGGTGTTGAAAATATTTGCCTACTTGGCTCAAGAAAACAACAAAGCTTTTAGTGCCGAGCCAGCCTTGTTTGAACTATTGCATGCACCCTATTTTGGAATTGCCCCCACAGACATTGCGCTATTGTCTTTATACCTCAACAGCAAAGAAGCTAAAGAAAAAAACATCAAACATTGGCGCCAATTATTTGCTCACGAAATGATTTTAAGTAGCCTTGAGCTGAAAAACTTGAAAGAAATTCTTGCCCTTGGCAGACTGCTAGATAATTGGCTACAACAGCTACAAGTGTTGCGCATGCCCATGTTACTCGAAAAAATCGTGTATGATAGCGGCATCGTGAATTGGTGCTTAAAATCAGACAATGCCGTATGGCAAATGCAAGTGTTACAAACCTTTTTTGCCTTTGTACAATCGGTGAGCAAGCCCCAAACAAGGCTTATTGATTTTCTCGAAATCATTGAGAAGATGAGGAATGAAGGAATTGTTTTACCCCTTCAAAGAATTGTTGAGCAAGACAAAGGGGTGCAATTATATACGGCACATAGTGCAAAAGGTCTTGAGTTTGAACATGTCTTTTTAATCGGCATGAACAAAGATTTTTGGGAGAAAAAAGCAGGCGGGATGGGTGGTATCAAATTGCCCGACAACATCACCCGAACAGTTGACGAACAAGATAGTGACTATACCATTGAAGTGGCTCGAAGATTGTTTTTTGTAGCCATCACACGCGCTAAAAAGCACCTACAGATTTCTTTTGCACAACAAAAAAACGACGGCACTGTAGCAGAAGAATCGATGTTTATAACAGAAATATTAGAAGGGGAACGCTTATCCACTAGAGCTGTAGAAACAGACAATTTATTGGCCGAAGTACAGCATTTATTGAACCCCGTTGGCACAATATATATTGAGCTGGTAGACCAAAACTTAATGCAAAAACAACTAGAGCTCTTTGCGCTAAGCCCCTCATCGCTCAGTAAATATTTGCGTTGTCCGGTACAGTTTTACTACGAAGACGTATTGCGCACTCCGGTTGCCGAAAACGACAGCATGGCTTTTGGTACAGC
>JAXITL010000133.1:0-2435 GCA_034680125.1 Chitinophagaceae bacterium | reverse complement strand
GGTGTAGGTATTGGAGGTGTTTTAGAACCCTTGCAAGCCGCACCAGTGGTTATTGAAGACGGTTGTTTTATTGGCTCGCGTTGTATTGTTGTAGAAGGGGTGCGTGTCGAGAAAGAAGCTGTTTTGGGTGCTAATGTGGTCCTAACGCAATCAACCAAAATTATAGATGTTTCAGGTGCAGAACCCATCGAATACAAAGGCCGTGTGCCAGCCCGAAGTGTCGTGATACCGGGTAGTTATGCCAAGCAATTTGCTGCTGGCGAATACCATGTCAATTGTGCTTTGATTATTGGTCAGCGCAAAGAGTCAACTAATCTAAAAACCAGCCTAAACGATGCCTTGAGAGATTTTAATCTTTCGGTGTAATACAATAATTGACTAATTAATGAACCCTTCGGGTGAGTATATGTCCTTCTTCAGAAAATGTAAGCATTTACTGAAGAAGGATTTCTTTTTTGGTAGAAAAAATACCAATCTCATCCCTTGTTGGAAAATATGCGGTCAATTCAAATTATCCCTAAAACACCACAGCACCACTCGGGGTTGCGAGGGTGCTGTGATAGAGTAAATAGGGGTGTTTTCAAAGTGAACGTCGATAAAAGTATCCGATACCTACCGAGCTTGGAGTAAATGAGGGGCTTATTAGAAAAAATAGGGTATTAATATTTTCTTATTTAAGCGAAGGGTTATTTACTTTTTGCTGCGTTCTGACAATATAGACGTATACACTACAAAAAGCGTTGGGTAACAAGTAAATATTTTTTAGAGAAAAAATAAAAAACCTCTTTCTAATTGAAGAAAGAGGTTGATTATCAATACGAATTAACTTTAAAAAACTACGAAAGAATTATTCGGTTTACAGCATCATTTAATGCGCTAACCCATTCATTTTCATCAATTTCTTCTTTAACAAAGCTTTTGCCCGTTACCTTTTCATAAAGTTCAATGTATCTGTCTGATATGTTGCGCACTACTTCATCGGTCATTTCGGGTACTTGCTGTCTCTCTTTGCCCTGAAAACCATTGTCCATAAGCCATTCGCGCACAAATTCTTTCGACAATTGTTTTTGAGCTTCGCCTCTTGCTTGCCTTTCTTCAAATCCTTCTTTATAAAAATAGCGTGATGAGTCGGGCGTGTGAATTTCGTCTATCAAGTAAATGGTATTTCCAATATGTCCAAATTCATATTTTGTATCTACCAGAATTAATCCGCGCTCGTCGGCCATAGCTTTTCCGCGTGCAAAAAGGGCCAAAGTAAAAGCTTCTAATTGGCTGTATTCGGCCTCACTAACGATGCCTCGGGCAATAATTTCTTCACGAGAGATATCTTCATCATGCCCTTCATGCGCTTTGGTGCTTGGGGTAATAATCGGATTGGGGAATGGGTCGTTTTCTTTCATTCCTTCGGGCAAATTTACCCCACATAAAGTGCGTAATCCACTTTTGTAGGTGCGCCAAGCGTGCCCTGTTAGGTAGCCACGGACTACCATTTCTACTGCATAGGTTTCGCATTTTAAACCTATACTTACATTGGGTAGCGGTGAAGCTAATTTCCAATTGGGTAAAATATCTGTAGTAGCGTCTAAAGCCCAAGCGGCTATTTGGTTCAACACTTGCCCTTTGAAGGGAATTGGACGGGGTAATACTACATCAAATGCTGATATACGGTCGCTCACCACCATTACTAAGTGTTTTTCACCAATACTATAAACATCTCTTACTTTTCCTTTATAATAACCAGTTTGGTTGGGCAATTGTAACTTTTCCATGCGCTTTAATGATTGCGCTGCGAAGATAAATAAATGAGCATCATTTTTACATTTTATTAAAGGCTTAAACACATCCTTTGTCTTGATGATGGTCAAACGACTAACAAACTATTTTCCATAAAGCATGCAATGAAAGAATTATCCGTACATCGATAGGTATGGCTAGCAAAAGTTTATTAATATTTGGGGTACAGCTTTTTTGTATGGATTGAGTCAACTTTTTAATGAAAGCCACAAAATGTTTTACAGCTAATAGGTATACAAGGTGTCGATGTCTGCTGACGGAATTGATCATTTGTTACAGTTCCTAATCATGAATTTATTGGATACTATTATGCTTTCCATTCAACGTATCATTACGCAATAAAAATGCCCATCAAACAGATAGTTTGATGGGCATTCTGATGCCTGTTGATCAAAAAAACTATTGTATCAGCACAGGAAAGGTGGCATCTAAATCGGTTTCGCCACCAGCAGCATTTATACTAGTTGCATTTTTGTTACTAGGTTCGTGAAGTAAAACAACTTGAAATTTTCCAGCACCTGCAGCATTAGTATTCAATACAAATGACTGATTGAGCGGTGCAGCATTTTTATCTTTATTGCCATTTGTCGCAAACACTGAGCCTGCGCCAGCAATTGGGTTCGAGCTAAATAAAAACAAAT
>JAXITL010000132.1:0-2473 GCA_034680125.1 Chitinophagaceae bacterium | reverse complement strand
TCTTTATATTCGGTATTTAGATGACTTATTTATTCTGCTCGTTCTATTAAAAGTTTTATCGCACGAAACACATCGATACACGAGATACAAAGCCAAAACCAGAAGATTCTGTGATTAATTGATACTAAAAAAGACCATTCACATTGAATGGTCTTTTTTTATAGTGAAACACTACCTTATTTTAACGTACTTATGGCCGTTTTAAAGGCAGTCGGAGTAGTTTTAGAGAGGCTAATGGTATAGGTACTGCCCGAACTAGGGCTAACACCGCTTAAATAGCCACCATAAAAATTACCGCCCACAACAGTGCAAGCAACCAAATGCGATTTGAGCATAGGCACAGTGCAAGACTTCATGGTATTCGAAATAAAGCTTGTTCCATAAAGAGAAACAGCAGACAAGAAACCTTCTGGCAGGAAATAAGCATAAACATTATTGGAATCTATCGTGGCGCCTGTACCATCTAATTTTACATCAACCGTTACCTTTGAATAAGCTGCATATTTATCACAATTGGTGAACCCAACGCTATCAGGTGTCATAATAATTGTATCACCATCATAAATGATACCGCCTGTTGTAGAATCTTTTAAGATGGACCAATCAACCACTGAACCACGATTAATAGTACTTTCTACACCCCTAAACAGGTCCATACCCGCTGTAGATGCTCCAGCATTCGTAGGCATTTTAACAGTATACCGATAACCAGGACGGATATTAAGTGATGAGCCACCCTGTGTCGCTCTCACCCTAATTTCGCCACCAGAGTACAACATCTCGCCTCTACTCATGGGTAGCATTTTAGCAAAAATCATATCTGCCTCATTCGTGCATTCAAGCACTTCTATATCAATGTTTCCACTGACTACTGCACCCGAACTATTGATAAAAGAATTGGGCATAAACATATAGCGAGTACCGCTGTTGCCGTAAAATGTTCCACCAACCGAAGCGTTAATGCTAACCGTTTTTGACTTCGGAGCAACCTCTTCAAAGGCTTTTGAAAGCGAAGAATAGGAGCCTGGAATTGGGTTTGGGATAGGTGTAGGGCTAACTTTTGGATCTTCATTTTTTTTGCAAGAAGCCAAGGCAACAAAAACACCTAAAGCGATTGTTGCTGCTAATTTTGATGGGTTCATAATTTTGTTGATTTGATGATTTAGGGTTTTAAAAAAATATTTGTTGCAAATAGCATTTACCATTAAACAATCGAAAGATACTATAATTAGCTTGAAAAGGGAAAGCACTTTTTTCATGGCACAGAACATTGGCTTATTCATTTACGGATTCAGAACCATTGGATACGCTTGCGTACATTTTCTCAATAATCCGAACAACTTCCCGCCCTTCTTCAGCAGTAGTCATTATTTTTTCACCCTTCTGCAACACATCAACTACGTTCTGAATGAGTTTATCATGATTACTCATCGAGCCCTGATAAAGGCCATAATCATTATGCTTAGCAGAAATATTAATGGCAGGAATGGCCTCGCCTTTTAGTTGTTGGTATTCGATGGTATTGAGGTATTGCCCTCCAATCTTTACCGTTCCCTTCTCGGCGAAAATAGTAATGGCACCTTCCATATTTTTATCAAATGAACAGGTCGTAAAATTAAAATTAACGAGCGCCCCATTAGAGGCCTGCATAACAAAACTACCAGTATCTTCAAACTCAGTATTGTGCTGATGAGCAAAATTTTGTATTGACCCAAAAGCCTTGTCAATACCGCCATTGAGGTAATATAAAATATCAATAAAATGACTAAACTGCGTGAATAAGCAACCTCCGTCTTTTTCTTTTTTACCACGCCAATCACTTTGGCTGTAGTAACTATCACCCCTATTCCAAAAGCAATTTACTTGTATCATAAATATTGCACCCAAGCCACCCGCATTGATCAAATTTTTCAGGGCAACTACGGGAGGATTATATCGATTTTGTTTTACCGCAAAAATGATTTTATGCGCTTGTATCGATGCTGCAATCATTCGATCGCATTCTTCAGTGCTCAAAGCCATAGGCTTTTCAACCACTACGTGCAAACCTGCCTCTAATGCAGCAATAGCATGATTTTCATGCAGGTAATTGGGCGTACATACACAGAGCACATCCAATTCGCCATGGCACAAAAGACTTTCAATATTGGTATAAAAAGGCAAATCAAAAAGACCATCTTTCGATTCATCGGTATCACAAATGGCTACCAGTTCGGCATGGGTTTGTTGCATAATATGCTCGGCATGTCGCTTGCCAATATTACCCAAACCAATTATTCCAAATTTTATTGTTGTCATGTTTTACAAAAACTTAAAAACCGCACCCCTACCTCTGCTCCTTCGTCTTCACTCAGGATTCAACACGGAGAGGGGGAAGGAATTACTCCCATTTAAAAACCCTGCTAGCCAAAGCATACACCAAAACACCCCAAACCAACAATACCAACACATCTATACGCACATCCCAAAGGCT
>JAXITL010000131.1:0-2780 GCA_034680125.1 Chitinophagaceae bacterium | reverse complement strand
TGCAGGGGATGTTTTACATTCGTGCTGCGCTGTATTCTTAAAAAAACCCAAGCAGCTCAAATAACCATGAAACACAATGTTCTATTAATAGCTTGTTTGCTCGGATTAGCCTTGGTGACCTTTGGTCAAAAAAAGAAAAAAGGGGAAAAGGAAGGCTACCCTGTAATTAGCAATTTGACCATTCCTGGCACAGCATTTTTGAGGCCTACCGCTAGCAAAGACGCTACAGCAATGGACTATAAACAATCGAACGCCCCCTTACCCCCATTCTCGGTGATCAATTATGAAAACAAAAACATTACAGAAGAATTATGCCAATCTGGTGGCAATCTTATACTAATGATGTTTAATCCTACTTGCGAGCATTGCGAAGAAGAAACGAGGGCTTTTATTGGGAATATTTTCCTCTTTAAAAAAAGCAAAATATTATTGGTAGCCGCCTCGGTTCAAACACCCAACCTAAGCTATTTTGAATCTACCTTAAAATGCAGCCAATACCCGTCAACCATTACAGTAGCCATTGACAGCGCTCATCTGATTGACAAAATATTTACTTACAAAACCTTGCCCCAAATAAACATTTACGAGGCCAAAAGCATGCGCCTATTAAAAACTTTTGAAGGATTTACACCAATTGATTCACTCAAAAAGTATATTGACTAATGCGCAGCCATTAATTGAGTAGTAATGCAGACACTGCATAATCGGCCAATAAGATAAGGATACAACTCACCACCACGGCTGTTGTAGATGCTTTGCCTATTTCTAAAGCGCCGCCTTTTACATAATACCCATAATAAGCGGGAATAGTGGAAATGATAAATGCAAATGCCACAGACTTAGACATGGCTACAACAAGATTATAGGGCAAAAAACCCTGTGTAAGCCCCTGCATAAATTGGGCTTCGCTTAAAATATTGCTGGTAACACCTGCAAAATATCCTCCAAAAATACAAATGGCAATGGATAGGATGACTAGGCAAGGCACCATAATAAGTGAGGCCAAAATTTTAGGAATGATAAGATAGGTCTTAGTATTGATGCCCATTATTTCAAGCGCGTCAATTTGCTCACTTACACGCATGTTGCCCAACTCAGAAGCTATTTTACTTCCTACTACACCAGCCAACACAACGCAAATAAGGGTTGGAGATAACTCTAGTATAGCCGTATCACGGGTAAGCTGCGCAATAATATATTTGGGCACCCAAGGGCTGATCAATTGGTAGGCAACTTGAAGCGTAAGCACCATTCCCAAAAAAACGGAAATAACCAAAACGATGGGCAGCGAACGAATACCAATATCATTACATTGGGTCATAAATTCCTTCCAATAGACTTGAGCGTTTTCTGGGCGACTGATACCGCCTTTCAACATCAAATAGATGCGACCTGTATGTTCAAAAAAACGTCCTAAAATCATAGTACAATGAATTACCCAACTTCTACCAATTTCAATTCAACCTTTTCAGCGGAGTTGTTGTAGGTGTTTAAAATAGTAATTTCGTAATCCTCGAGTTGAAACTTGTCATTCATTTTAATTTCATCAGGATGATGGTAAGCAATGAGTCCCGCAAGCGTTTCATAGTTTTCATTTTCTTCAAACTTATTGGGCAAAAGCTTATTAATATCAATTAAAGAATGGTGCGCATCTACTAAATAATGACCGTTAGCCTTCTGCTCTACAACAGGTTTTTCATTATCATATTCATCTTGTATTTCTCCCACCAATTCTTCCAAAATATCTTCCATCGAAACAATACCGGTTACATCACCTACTTCATCAGTAACAATAGCCATGTGTATGTGCTTCTTCTGAAATTCCTTGAGTAAGTCTTTGATTTTTTTACTTGCCGAAATAAAGTAAGCCTTCCGGCAAAGGGGCAAAATAGATTTTTGCTCATTAGCATCCGACTCCATAATGCTTCGCATCAGGTCTTTGGTGTAAACAATACCCTTGATATCATCTAATTCGGTACCACAAACAGGATAGCGTGAATAGCCTTCTTTTATAGCAAAAGACATGGCTTGGCCAATAGTAAAATCGGCTGGAACAACCGTGATATTCTTTTTGGCAGTCAAAATATCCCAAACCCTTCTATCGTCAAAATCGAAGACATTCTGAATAAGCTCCCGCTCTGTTTCTTCAATGGCACCCCCTTCGTGGCTTTCGGTGATAATCATTTTCAACTCTTCTTCAGAGTGAATTTCGTTGCCATGCAAGGGTTTGATACCCACCATACGCAACAACAAATTGGCAAAGCCATTCATCAACCATATGATGGGGCGGAAGACAAAATAGAATACCCGCAGGGGCCATGCTATCGCAAAAGTGGTACCTGTAGGATAGCGAATCGCAATGGATTTAGGGGCAAGCTCACCAAAAACAATATGTAAAACGGTAATGATAAAAAAGGCAACCGGAACAGCCGCCTTATGTGCGGTTTCAGGATTAATAGCAAGGTTTATAGCGTCAAAAAAATCAAGAATTATATGGGTCATTACGCCCTCACCTACCCAACCCAAACCAAGACTAGCAAGGGTTATACCCAATTGGGTAGCGGCCAGATAAGCGTCGAGATTGCCTACTATATTACGAGCGGTATCGGTAAGAGATTTACTTGCTTTGGCCACTTCTAATTGCGAAGAACGAACCTTAACAATGGCAAATTCTGCGGCTACAAAAAAGCCATTTAAAACTACTAAAAATAGTGTGAGTATCAGGTCTGCAATCATATTGCAACAAATTTTTTTGCGTCAAACATCCTCAATTTTTTAAT
>JAXITL010000130.1:0-2794 GCA_034680125.1 Chitinophagaceae bacterium | reverse complement strand
TTGACCTTAAACTCCTCGACATGAGCCTTAAGCGCTAGTTCCAGCGCTTCTAATTCCGCACCAAAATACTGTGCAGCAGCAACTGTTCTTTCTTGCACATGACCATAATCGGGGCGGGTGCCCGAACTAAAAATAAACTGTAAATGCTGATTAAACTTGGTGGCCACCAGCTGCAATTCGTTGGCTTTATCACTCCATTTGAGCGCGCATATGACTGCATCTGCTTTATCTGGAATGGCCGACTTTGCAAAGCCCAAATAATTTTCTTTGTAGGATTCACAAAGCTTTTCGAGATCGAAACTTTCTAACAACTTCTTCGCAGCAAAGAGCTTTTGCAATTCTTGCAATTCAGATTCCAAATTTTGCTGGGTATCCATCTGCTCGGTATAGCGCAAGACACGTTCATCGGTCATGACCTGCGAAGGATGGATGCGTGTATGTAAGACTAAACCATTGAGCGAGGTCAAGCGGCTTAGCGCCACATAAACTTGACCCGGAGCAAATGAGGCCCCTGCATCAACAATTGCCTTTTCGAAGGTAAGCCCTTGGCTTTTGTGGATGGTAATAGCCCAAGCTAGGCGAATGGGATATTGCGTAAAGGAACCTAATTCTTCTTCATCTACCTCGTCATTTTCTTGGTTGTATTTGTAATTGATATTGCGCCAGGTTTCCTTCTCTAATTCCATCTCGCTCTGGTCGTCTAGCATGACAAAAACTTTACCCAATTCGATACGAGAAACCTGTACAATTTTACCATTATAATACCTTCGATTTTCACCCTTGTCATTCTTGACAAACATCACTTGTGCACCTTCCTTAAGCGGCATCATTTTTTCTACTGGCGATATTCTATCCCCAAAATCTCCTTTAACAACAGCATCAAAATAATGGACTTTATTGGGAAGTTTTTCAAGCTCCGTTTTATTGACCACATCAGCCTTAGCATTATGCGATGTAAGCAATACATAACCCTCCTCGGCATTGGGCGAAAAGCCAGGATTATAGCGCCTTTCCAATACTTTCATATCTTCTGCATCGGCTATATTATTGCGAATGCTGTTGAGGACAGAGATAAACTCTATGTCTTGTTGACGGTAAATTTTCCGGAGTTCGATATTGACAATTTTTGACTCTTGCAATACCATTGCATCGAAAAAAAAGGGGCTTCGATAATAGGGAGACATCAATTGCCATTCTTCTCTATTGACCACTGGCGGCAATTGAAATAAATCGCCGATAAATAAAACTTGTACGCCACCAAATGCATGCTCGTACTTCATACGGATGTGGCGCAACACCGTATCAATAGCATCCAGCATATCGCAGCGCAACATGGATACTTCGTCAATAATCAGCAGCTCCAACTCTTGAATTAATTGACGCTTATTATGATTCAAACGCAGACCCTTGAGCAAGCTGTGCCTGTTGTTGATTTCCATATTGCCCGCACCCCATTCTGTTTTGTGATCGGCAATAAATGTGCCAAATGGCAATTGGAAAAAAGAGTGCATCGTTACCCCTCCGGCGTTAATGGCCGCTACTCCTGTAGGCGCCACAATAGCCATTTTTTTAGGGCAATGCTCGCGTATATATCGCAGAAAGGTTGTCTTACCAGTACCTGCTTTACCTGTCAGAAAAATAGGCTTGTCGGTTTGACAAACATATTGCACCGCGAGGTCAAAATCAGGATTCGTGGTTTCGATAACAGACATGGCTGCAAGGTAAGAATTTGGGAGCTAATGATGGGGCAATTCTGTTGTGATCCTTTGGGGGTATTCTTTAGCGCTGAAGCAGAGACAAAGCCTAGGGCAATTTTATTGCTCCAGGCTTTAATCCGACTGCATTCATTTCACCAAAACAACTAGACCTCGTGGTTGTTTATTTTCGACAAGGGCATATTGACTGTAAAGGTGCTGCCTTTGCCCAAAATACTTTCTAATTTGATGTAACCATCTTGAGCCTCTACCATCGTTTTTACATAGCTTAATCCGAGCCCAAAACCCTTTACATTGTGCAAATTGCCTGTATGTGCTCTGTAAAATTTTTCAAAAACGCGACTTGCTGTCTCACGGTTCATGCCTATACCATTGTCTTTGATTTTGATAGCGAGCATACCATTGTTGACCATAGTGGTAATATGGATAATGGGTGCGTCTTTGGAATATTTAATGGCGTTGTCTAATAGATTAAAAACGATATTGGAAAAGTGCATTTCATCTACATCAATCATCGATTTTTCGGCCATTAAATCGAGGTGTAGTTCACCCAATTTCTCTTGTATTTGTAAGGAGAGATTTTTCGCCACTTTGTCAATTGCAGCATGCGCATCAAGGGATTGAATATTGAGGTTGAGATCTTCTTGCTTTTCTAATTTAGCCGCTTGAAGAATAGTTTCAACCTGCTTGTGCATTCTTTTGTTTTCTTCTTTGATCATACCACTGTAATACCGAATCTTATCGGTATCGTGTATCACCTTTTCGTTATTCAGCGCATCCACAGCTAAAGAAATGGTCGCCAAGGGCGTCTTTAACTCGTGGGTCATGTTGTTGATAAAATCAGACTTGATTTCAGAAATGTTTTTTTGGCGCAGCATTGTTCGAATGGTTAATGCAAAAGCCGAAATAATAATAATGGTAAATAATATCGAAGCAATAATCATGGAGGCCATTTGGCGCATGATGTAGTTTTTCGGTTCTTTTACATAAAGGAAAAACGTTTCGGGCTGCGCACTTGCTGGAGGGGTAAGCCTGATGTTAATGCTCTCGGCAAACATAGATCCAGTGAAACCCTGACT
>JAXITL010000129.1:0-2899 GCA_034680125.1 Chitinophagaceae bacterium | reverse complement strand
TTCATCAAAGTACACCAAGCATTCCTTATTTTTACCTTCATACTTAACTTATGCATACGCTCTCCAAATCTGATTTTAAACTAGCCTGTAATTGCCCTAAGAAGCTTCATTACAAAAAGCAAGGCTTTCCTTCTGCCCTGCATGACAATGAATTCATGAAGATGTTGGCAGAGGGCGGCTATGTAGTGGGGAAATTGGCTCAATTGCTGTATCCGGGTATCGAAGTCCAGGAAGACAATACCGAGCTTGCGCTGCAGCGCACCGCTGAACTATTGGCTCAGCATACGGTTACCATCCACGAAGCCGCTCTTCGGAGTGGGCAAAAACTGATTCGCGTAGATATCCTAAAAAAAACGGGTAATCACTTTGAACTGATCGAAGTAAAGGCAAAATCCTTTGATGCGGCTGATCAAGCGGCTTTTAAACGAAATAAAAACGGGGAATTAAACAAGAAAAATGAAGAATACATCAAGGATGCTATTTTTCAAACAATCGTCTTACAGGAAGTTTATCCTGAGGCCACCATTGACACTTATCTTTTAATGCCCGATAAATCATCTGTACTCAGTGTCGAAGCTTTTCCCGCTTTATTCAAAACCATCACCCATGAACCCGCCAAGCCAGGTGCTTTCCGAAAAGTAGAGGTGGTATTTAATGAAGATCAAGACCCTAATGCAGCCGCCTTGCTGCAACAGATCAAAGAGGATCGGCTTTTAGGCTTACTGAAAGTAAATGATGAAGTAAGAGCTTTTAAAGCATTGGTTATTAATGAAATAAATGTTTTCACTGACTTGTTGAATCGAGATTTTAATGGCTATGCGCCAGTCCTCGATAAAGCATGTAAGCAATGCGAATTCCATGCAACGGAAAAGGACAGTCGAGATGGCTTTAATCAATGTTGGGCTGCCATGGCCACTATCGAGCCGAAGCTTTGGGATATTTACCAAGCGGGTAAAATTGGTGGTGGCGATGGTTTTGTAAACGGAAAAATTGCTGAAAAGAAAATCGCCTTTGCAGAACTGGAAGAATTAGATTTCCAAGAACCGGGTAAAGACGGTAAAATAGGCGCCTATAATAGGAGGCGCAATATGCAGTACGAAAATACTATAGCGCAAACGGAATTTCCTAGTTCCGAAATGGATAAAAAGGTCTTCGCATCTGAATTAAAGCAAAAGTTTAAATATCCTTTGTATTTTATTGACTTTGAAACAATGGCGTCAGCTATTCCATTTCATAAAGGACTGAGTCCTTATACGATGTTTCCATTCCAATGGAGTGTACATAGTGTGGCTAGTCCGGGAGCGGCGCCTGTTCATCACCAGTATCTCAACAGAGAACCTGGATATCCTGGCTTTCGATTTGCGGAAAGTTTAATGGAAGCGCTCGGTAATGAGGGCACGCCCTTGATGTGGAGTACCCATGAAAATACCACTTTGAAAAATGTGCTCAAGCATATGACTTTGTTTGCATACGAACGGCCAGAACTTAAAAAGTGGTTGTTGGAGATGACCAGCGAAAAGGATGCAAAAGGGAATTTGATTAGAGAAGGCCGATTAGTAGATATGAATGCTTTTGCCCTGAAACACTATTTTCACCCAGACATGAAAGGGAGAACATCAATCAAGGTTACCCTGCCCGCCGTTTGGACCAACAATCGATATTTGCACGACATTCCTTGGTTTAAACAATGGGTGCTTGAAAAAAATGGACAAATTCTTGATCCCTACGAACAACTCAAAGTAGCAAGCTTGCCCAAACTATGGGGTATGGATATCCAGTTACGCACAGATGATGAAGAGCTCTATGAATTCCTAGATGGCTCTTATGATGTTAAAGATGGGGGTGCTGCGATGAAGGCTTACCAAGATCTGATCTTCGCTAAAGAGGAGCAGAAGAAAGAGCAAATCAGCAAACAATTGCTATCTTATTGCGAGTTGGATACCTTGGCCATGTTTATTATGTATAGCCATTGGGAGCGCTTAGCAGATGTATAAATTATTTTTTATTGTACTATTACATCAACGAAATTTTAATCCCCAATAGGGCAACCAAAACAAATGATTGTCCCATGGGCATTAATGCTTGATGGAGCTTTTGCTTTCTTGCCCTCTAGCATTTCGCTCCCCTTATAATTTCTTAATCACTTTTTTCTATAGCTAGCCCAATTATTTAAAGGGCTTTAAAGCCCTAATATTGATCTCCCCAAGCGCTCATAGTCCTTATCTTTAGACCTGCAAAGCCCAAGTTTTTTTGGGGCTTGGAGCAGCTTAAAAACTTAGGGAAAGATGATACCCGTTTTTGATACAGCCTACCATAACATAGTTCAAAAAATAGAGCAGATAGACCCTGTAGCCTATGCCCATACCCGAAATGATGTACGAGGGGCAGTTAGCTATTTGTCGCCCTATATCTCTCGCGGGGTCATCAGTACGAAGCAAGTGCTGGAGTTTCTTTTGGGCAAAGGCTATGCCTTAGGCCAAATAGAATCTTTTGCCAAAGAGCTCTGCTGGCGCGATTATTTTCAAAGGCTGGCGCAAGTGAGGGATGTGTCGGCATGTATCAAACAGGCACAAACTTCTGTGGCCCATCATGAGATGCCTACAGCGGTGCTCCATGCCCAAACCGGTATTGAGGGCATAGACATTGCCATCAAAGAGCTCTACGAAAAGGGATATGTACATAATCATTGCCGCATGTACATTGCCTCGGTGGTATGTAATGTGGCACAATCTTATTGGTTGCATCCTGCGCAATGGATGTATTATCATTTGCTTGACGGCGATTGGGCAAGCAATGCCTGTAGCTGGCAATGGGTAGCCGCTGCCAATAGCCACAAAAAGTACTTTGCTAACCAAGAAAACATCAATAAATATACCCACAGCAACCAGTCAAATACCTT
>JAXITL010000128.1:0-3035 GCA_034680125.1 Chitinophagaceae bacterium | reverse complement strand
GCATTATCACGGAATCTCAACAACCACTACGATATCATTCCCATCAAAGAAGTATTTGAATCTTATGAAAGCGCATTAGAGCCTGTGTTTTCGGGCTTAGCCTTTTCGGTAGCCGAAGAGAATTTACAATCACGCATCCGTGGGGCAATGGTGATGGCCTTGAGCAATAAATTCGGCTCCATTTTATTGAACACCTCCAACAAAAGCGAACTCTCAACGGGCTATGGTACACTCTATGGCGATATGGCTGGAGGACTGGGTGTACTAGGAGATGTATACAAAATGCAAGTTTATGCTTTGGCAGAATACATAAACAGAGAAAGAGAAATTATCCCCCAAAACATTATAGACAAAGCGCCGAGCGCCGAACTTAGACCAGGTCAAAAAGACGCTGACAGCCTACCCGACTATGCCGTATTAGATGCAGTGCTTTACCAATACATCGAAAGAAGAAAAGGCCCAAAAGACTTGATAGCAATGGGTTTTGATGAGGTTCTTGTAGCTCGCATTTTAAAATTAGTAAACACAAACGAATATAAACGCAATCAATTTTGCCCCATCATCCGCGTATCACCCAAAGCCTTTGGTGTAGGCAGAAGGATGCCCATCGTGGGGAAATATTTGTCCTAATCAGCTACCACTTCTTGCTTTTCAACAGCCGTGTACAGCTTAAAATATGCACCCTCTTGTTGCATTAGTTGGCTATGGCTGCCCCGTTCTGCTACCTTGCCTTTATCCAAAACCAAGATTTGATCTGCCTTGCGAATGGTCGATAAACGATGAGCAATAACAATAGAAGTACGGCCTTTAATAAGGGTGTCAATCGCCTTTTGTACCAATTGCTCACTTTCACTATCAATGGATGAGGTGGCCTCATCAAGGATAAGAATAGTGGGATTATACAAGAGGGCTCGGGCAAAAGAAATCAGTTGGCGCTGCCCTTGCGAAAGGGTATTACCACGCTCCATTACATTGAAATAATAATTGTCGGGCAAGCGCATAATAAAATCATGTATGCCCAGAATTGTACAACATTCTTGCACTTTATCTAAGGGGATTGCGCTGTTCCTTAAGGTAATATTATCATACACCGTACCCGAAAACAAAAAGACATCTTGCAATACAATACCAATATGCTCGCGCAAAGAATACGCATCATACTCGTTTATGGAACGGCCATCTATTAGAATTTGACCACTTTGTATTTCGTATAAGCGATTAAGAATACTGATAATGCTGGTTTTACCCGCTCCTGTATGCCCAACCAAGGCTATTGTCTGCCCTACAGGAATGTCAAAACTTAATCCGCGCAAAACAGGCACATCGGGCTTGTAGGCAAAATGAACATCCTTAAATTCGATAGCACCTTTTAATGTATCAGCCTTTAGTATTCCTTCATTTTTGATGCTTTCTTTACTGTCCAATAGGGTAAAAATTCTTTCAGCGGCAATCATCCCCATCTGCAATACATTGAATTTATCGGCCATCATCCTCAGTGGTCGAAACAACAAATTGAGGTACATCACAAAGGCAATAATCACTCCAGGCGTAACATCATAATTGATCATTCGCTTAGCACCCCACCACACCAAAAGCCCCATCGAAACAGCCAAAATAATTTCGACAATGGGGAAGAAAACAGAATAGGCAAAAATGGATTTTATATGGGCATTTCGGTGCTCTTTGTTAATGTCATCAAACTTTGCACCTTCTCTTGTTTCGGCAGCAAAAGCCTGAACAATACTCATGCCACTAATATGTTCTTGCGCAAAAGCATTGAGTGCTGCAACTGCTGTGCGCACGCGCTGAAAAGATTTATTGACACTTTCTTTAAACCAATAAGTGGCCAAAATAATAGCGGGTAAAGTCGTCAAGCAAATCAAGGTCAAGACCCAGTCGGTAGCCAACATTGCTACAATCACCGCAACGATTGTTAGTACATCAGCAATGATAGAAATGATGCCTTCAGAGAAAACATCATTCACCGACTCCATATCGTTGATAGAGCGTGTAGTAAGTGTTCCCACAGCTGTTTTATCGTAAAAGGCCACATCCTGAAAAAGTATTTTACGAAATACCTGTTGGCGCAAATCATTGACTACACTTTGACCCATCCAGCTAATACGGTAAGAGAAAATAAAACGCAAAATGGTTTCGAGTAACAATAAGCCCAATTGTACCGCCGATATAAATATCAAACCCTTCAACCATTGGTTTTTGATATACACATCAACAGATTGCTGTATAAGATAAGGGCGCAGTGGAGAGATTAAAGCCAATACCACGCTCAGAAACATTGCCGTAAAGAATGTAGATCGATACTTATTGGTATAACTGAAAATACGCCGAAGCGTAGTAAGAGAAAAGGTCTTTTTGGGGGCTTGGCTCATTAATTGTATTTCACAGCGCAAATGTCGGAAGAATGAGGCAATAAAAAATTTACCCAACAAAACGAACGTAACCTTACTGCCTTAAGTTGGGAAGCATACCAGAATCGAACCGATCACCTTCCCGAAAGCTTTCGGGACGCTCTATACCGCTGAGCTAATTAACCATTCAATATACTTCCTGCTCTTCTTTTTCTTGATTTCCGACTCTCTCTTCCGAGCTTCAGCATTGCTATTATACGTTTCAGTGTACACTACTTTCCAAGGAATACCTGACTTTGTAGAGATGTTTTGTCCTGAATTATGTTGTTGAATTCGAATGTCCATATTAGCGCAAGAACCAACATAGTATTTATTGGTTTTTTCCGAAAAGATTATGTAACAGAAGAAACTCATGGCACAAAAAAACCACCAATATGGTGGTATAAATTTTTGTGGAGAATACCGGAATCGAACCGGTCACCTCTTGCATGCCATGCAAGCGCTCTACCAAATGAGCTAATTCCCCAATTTATTTCAAATCATTTGCCTCACCTTCCCGAATGCTTTCGGGACGCTCTACCAAATGAGCTAATTCCCCAATTTATTTCAAATCATTTGCCTCACCGTCCCGAATGCTTTCGGGACGCTCTACCAAATGAGCTAATT
>JAXITL010000127.1:0-3248 GCA_034680125.1 Chitinophagaceae bacterium | reverse complement strand
TGTTTTGCTGCACAATGGCCGAATAGAAAAGATTGCACCCCACATCGAAACACCTGTGGGTGCTCGTGAAATCAATGCAGAAGGCTTGCATCTTTTGCCTGGCGCTATCGATGATCAAGTGCATTTTCGGGAGCCGGGATTGACCCATAAGGCCAATATTCATTCGGAGGCGAGAGCTGCTGTGGCTGGTGGTGTTACTACTTTTATGGAAATGCCCAATACCGTTCCGGCAGCCTTGACCCAAGAATTATTAGAGCATAAATATGGCATTGCTGCAGCAAGTTCGGTAGCCAATTATTCTTTTTTTATGGGGGTTAGTAATGATAATGTCGAAGAGGTATTGAAGACCAACAAAAAGAAAAATGATGTAGCGGGCATCAAGATTTTTATGGGTTCAAGTACGGGTAATATGCTGGTGGATAATTATATCACACTCAATAAGATTTTTGGCGGTTCTGAATTGCTTATCGCAACTCATTGTGAAGATGAGCGTGTGGTGGCTGCTAATAAAACGCAATATCCCCATGCTGATAATGCTTCTTTCCATCCTTTAATCAGAGATGTCAATGCTTGTTTCGAAAGTTCTTTTTCCGCGATTCAGTTGGCCAAACAAAATGATACGCGTTTGCACATTTTGCATATCAGCACTGCAAAAGAACTACAATTGTTTAGTAACATGATGCCTCTTGCCGAGAAGCGTATTACCAATGAGGTTTGTGTGCATCACTTACATTTTACCGCCGATGATTATGCTCGTTTGGGTAATCAAATCAAATGCAATCCTGCCATAAAAGCGCCTGAAAACAAAGAAGCCCTCTGGAAAGCATTATTGGATGATACTTTAGATATTATTGCTACTGACCATGCGCCCCATACCTGGGCAGAAAAGCAACAAGCATTTGCACAAGCGCCTGCAGGTTTGCCTTTAGTGCAACATTCTGTTTTGTTGATGCTGCATTATGTACAGCAAGGTAAAATCAGTATTGAAAAGGTGGTTGAAAAAATGGCGCATGCTCCTGCCATTTGTTTCCAAGTGAAAGAGCGTGGCTATATACGTGAAGGTTATTACGCCGATCTTGTATTGGTAGATTTAAAGAAAGCATATACCATAAGCAAAGAGAATATTTTATATCACTGTGGCTGGAGTCCAATGGAGGGAATGACACTGCCCGCTAGCATTACCCACACTTTTGTAAATGGCCATGTGGTGTATGAAAATGGTGTAGTGATAGAAGATTATAAAGGAATGAGATTGGCTTTTGATAGGAAATAGTCTTTAAACAGTATCTACATCAAAAATAATCTGTACGCCTGAAAAGCCTTTTTTGCCAAGGCTTTTCAGGCGTTGTTTCTGGAGTGTTTCTTTCACCTGATTTAAGATTTGGCTTTCGCGAGGGATTTTTATCCATACCTCTTGCACGAATTGATTGCGTACCCTTGCGATGCCTGCTGGTACAGGACCTTGAATGCTAATCCCTTCTTGCAATGTTAGTGCTGATGCCATTTCTGTGGCAGCCTCTATTGCTTTTTGCTCTTCACGATGCCGGCAAATAATTTTGATAATGCGGCAGAAAGGTGGGTAGTCAAATTGCTGTCGAAAGTGTATTTCGTTCAGATAAAAACTACGTGTGTCGTTTTGCTGTACCCATTGTAATACGGGGTGTTGTAGGTTATAACTTTGCACCAATACTTGGCCAGCGCCATCTACACGACCAGCTCTACCGCTCACTTGGCTCATTAATTGAAAGGCTCTTTCATTCACCCTAAAATCAGGATAGTTCAGTAAACTATCCGCGCTCAAAATGCCTACCAATGCCACATTCGGAAAGTCAAGTCCTTTGACTACCATTTGTGTGCCTACCAAAACGTCAATTTGTTGTTTGTGCAGTTTGTCTAGTAGTTGTGCAAATTGTTGTTTGCCTCGCGTGCTATCTAAGTCCATCCTTGCCACACGAGCTTTGGGAAATAGCATCTGTACTTCTTCTTCTATTTTTTGGGTACCAAAGGTTTTGCTCACCATGTCGCTACTGCCACATTTCAGGCAATTATGTACTACACGTACTTTACTGCCACAATAATGGCAATGCAATTTGTCTGTGCTTTTGTGATAGGTAAGTGCTACCGAGCAATTACTGCATTGCGGCACCCAGCCACAACTACGGCATAGTTGAAAAGGGCTGTATCCCCGTTTGTTTTGAAACAAGATAATTTGCTTCCCTTTGTCCATAGCTATCGCCATGGCTTGCTGCAATTCAGGGGTTAGCAAACGAACACCTAGTTTATACACTTTTTCAAGGCTACGGGCATCAATGAGTTGTATTTCGGGCAGTTTCACTCCTTGATATCTTTCGTTAAGGGCAGCAAAACCGTATTTGTGTTGTTGCACATTGTATAAGCTTTCTACCGATGGCGTAGCCGAGCCCAATAGAACTTTGGCCTGGTATAGTTTTGCTAAATAAATAGCGGCATCGCGTGCATGAAATCGCGGTGCAGGATCTTGTTGCTTGTAGGATGCATCATGCTCTTCGTCTACAATAATGATGCCCAAACTGTTATAGGGTAGCCATAATGCAGAGCGAGTTCCTACAACTATTTTATAGGTATTGCTGCGCACTTTTTCCCATATTTCAACTCGCTCATTGTGCGAAAATCGACTATGGTAAACACCCATTTCCTCACCAAAATAATGGCGCAAACGATTTACTAATTGTGTGGTCAATCCAATTTCGGGTAACAGAAAAATAGCTTGTTTCCCAGATTCAATGCAATCTTTTATTTTTTGGATGTACAATAATGTTTTGCCAGAACCGGTAACGCCTTGTAAGAGGCATACTTCTTTTTCTGTAAATATCTGGCTGATATTTTCACTAGCTTTTTGCTGGGCATCGGTAAATTCTATGGGGCCAAATTGTTCGCTGGCCTTGTATTGCAGCCTATCCACATCTCTTAATGCTACTTCAAAAATGCGCTTGTCGATTAAGGGTTTTAATTGTGCTGGACTTGCTTTTATTTGATCAAGCAATTCGCTACGCAACACATATCCCTGTTTTTTATTCATGTGCAAATAAGCCATTAATATGGCCTGTTGCTTGGGCGATTTTTGCAGCTTGTCAAATAAATTTTGTAGTGCAGATTCTTCGGCATAGTCATCCGAAAGAATTACAATTTTTTCTTTTCGGGGGCGATAGCTTTGTTCCAAACCCTCATTGATGTACACACATTCATGTTCAATAAGTTCGTTGAGTACT
>JAXITL010000126.1:0-3279 GCA_034680125.1 Chitinophagaceae bacterium | reverse complement strand
CCGAATCCTTAATGCTGTTGATCAACAAATCTCTCTCTGCTTCATTCTTTACCGACTCCAAACAAACCACTACAAAGCCCTTAGCCACACCCATAATCACATTGGTATGGTACACATCTTGCCCCTGCTCATCAGTAGAATGGAAGACAATGGGTTTGTACTTGATCTGTTGGCACAAATCTTGTAAAACAGTCAAATGTGTTCTTGGAGAAATGCAGGCGTAGGCAATGCGTGTTTCGTGGTCGAAAACGATACTGCCCGTACCTTCGAGAAATTGATTACTGCTTTCGAATGCGCTTAGGTCTAAAACGCGCGTCACTTTGTTATTGGCTTTCAGATATTCCACGACATCTATTCGCCTTTCGGCACGGCGATTGGCTGTAAGCATCGGATACAAAACAATAGTCCCTTCTTCGTGTGTGCTGATCCAATTGTTGGGGAAAATAGCATCGGGTTTGATTTCATCTTCTGTATCTTCTATCACCCAAACATCCACGCCCGAATCACGCAAAGTGGCTACAGCAGCATCGAATTCCGCCTCTACTTTGGATTGAATATCGGTGCTGTCTTGCGGGATATTTTGAAAAGCATTGGACCCAGCTGTTTGCTCATTAAAAGCAAAATGTGCTGGGCGAACCATAAAAATTCTGGAAGAGTATTGTTGCATTGAATTGTGGCATCAAAGGGTCAAAAATTATTGATAATATCTATTCTCGCTGATATAGGCACATACATCATCGGGTGTGAGGTAGCGAATCGATTTCTTATTCTTGATTTGCTCCCGTATATATGTAGAAGAAATGTCGAGCATCGGCGCTTTTACAATTTCCAGCTGGGCGCCAAAGCTTTCTTTGATTTCGAAGGTTGGGCGATCGTAAATAATGACAGGGTAGTTTTTGAGTAATAATTCAAAATTTTTCCAACGATGGATATTCTGAAAACTATCGCTACCCATGATCACACTAAAGCTGTTTTTGGGAAATTGCTCTTGTAAATAAGTGAGGGTGTCGATGGTGTAAGAGGGCTTGGGCAATCGAAACTCAATATCGCTTGTGCTCAGTTTTGGGTTGTCTTTTATCGCCAAATTGACCAGGTGCAAACGGTGATACTCGTTGAGTAAAGACTTTGATTCTTTTAATGGATTTTGTGGAGATACCACAAACCAAACCTTATCTACCCCACAGTTTTCAGCGATGTGATTGGCAATAATCAAATGCCCGTTGTGGATAGGATTAAAACTTCCAAAATAGAGTCCGATACGCAATGCTATCAATTTAAAAATTTACATAAAATCATAAGCCCTGCGTGCAATATTCAAACGCAGGCCCGAATAAATACTCAAAGATTTTTGTTCGGGTAGGTAGTGGCCATCATACTTGTATTGACGATAAATAAAACCTAGATCAACAAACAAACGTTCTGCAAATGTATAGCTGCCATTGATGCTCATCAACGTGCAGTTGCTGCCCAAGCCATTAATCATGTTTACACCATATGGTTTGGCCACCGTATTATAGCTTCTGAAAATATCGTTGCCATAATTTAAGCCTCCTGTATCCACGCCACGCTTGTAATACATCAACTTGCCGGTGAGTAACAACTTTTTTATGGGGCGATAATTGGCTATACCCATCATCTCTACAAAACCCGAGCCCAATGGGTGAGCAATGGGTTGGTTGTAATGACTGTAATTGGTAATGCTGTCGGAGTGCGAATAAGTGTATGGGCGTACCATATTCAACTCTGCTTGCAAGTCAAGGTTTTTAATGGTAAAGGCGTCAAAATATTTAGCACCTAATTGCACGCCATATTTATTGCCCCACCATTTGTTGCGACCAAACAATTCTTTGGAGCGGAACTCATCCAAAAACAGCTGCCCATAAACTTGTACCCCTTTAGTGACAATGGCTTTGGCGCTCAAGCCAAGGTTCACGTTGTGCGGACTACCATAGGCACGCTCAATAGCGCGGTAAAATATAATAGGATTGATATAGCCAAAAGAATAATTGCTTTTGCTAAATACGACACTTTCAAACAAACCTACATTCAACCATTTAGTGGCATTCACTGATAGATAATGTGTAGTAGTATATTTCAAAGGCAAATCTCTATCAGCACCTCTTGCATAGGGCGGAATAGTTTCAGCATAAATGTTTTGATAATGGAGTTTCCAGATTTTCGTATTTAATTTAAGAAAAGTGCTATTGGCTGCAAAGTCGCTCAAGAATAGGCTTCTCAAGCCATCGCCTATAAAATGTTTATCATAACCAGCGGTAAGATTTATGTAGTTTTTGACCAAAGCAAAATCTACATATCCACGTGCCTGAATATAATCATAGGTTTTAGAGCCTGGATTGTTTTGAAAATAATCGGCACCCGGTACCGCTTGATTTTTGACTATCCAATTGGCTACATAAGAATTGGGTTGCTCTTGGTTGTCGGTAAAATAGGTGTAGAAGCCAATCTTGTTGGCAATACGACCCCGCACTTCAGCGCCACGGCTGCTGGCAAATAAATGTTGACTGCTTGTAGTTCCCTTTTCCGAAAACTGCTCACGCATTACTTGCGCGCTAATGACCGGATTAAGGGCTAAGAAAAAATCTTTGGTATTGACTTCGTAAAAATTAGCTTGGCTTTTGTAAAAAGTGTTGAACCATGGTTTTTTGGTAGATATTGCTCCTGCTTGATCTTCGGTCCATTCGCTATTAATCGATACGGCATGCCGAATAGTATAGCCATCTACCATAGTTCCTCCAATATGGGATTCTACTACCTTATCAGACGATACGACCTTCTTATACTGTAAAAATTCAACTACATCCTTCCTGCTCACTGGAGACCCATTCAAAAACAAACGATCATATAAACGACCCGACTTAGTTTCTAATCTATCTAAAAGATGGTATTCATCTTCGCCCAATTGCAGATAAGTATTTTGAGCCTTTGTCTGTATCGAAAAAACCAGTCCTAATGCGCCAATAAAAAGTATTTTTTTAACCATTTATTTTTGTTTTAGATACTTGTGCTAATTTGCCCAAAAGTACGCCTAAATCTTCCAAAAATTTAAATACTGAATTCTATGTCAATAATCATTAAGCAAGCTACAGTAGTCAACGAGGGGCAACAATTTATTGCGGATGTTTTGCTGCACAATGGCCGAATAGAAAAGATTGCACCCCACATCGAAACACCTGTGGGTGCTCGTGAAATCAATGCAGAAGGCTTGCATCTTTTGCCTGGCGCTATCGATGATCAAGTGCATTTTCGGGAGCCGGGATT
>JAXITL010000125.1:0-3316 GCA_034680125.1 Chitinophagaceae bacterium | reverse complement strand
GCTTCAATGCCATGAATCGAAACAGCGAAGCCCCCTATAAAGTCGGGAAGATTTTGTTCTTTAGGTGCTATAAAATCAGCCAAAGAAAATTGGGGTTGGCTTGCTGCTTTTTTTATTTGCTGGCGCAAAGACTCTAAGCGCATTTCTTTGCCGTCACCTTTAGGGTTGGCTAATACAATCGTGTCTGGACTTGGTTTTTCGGCTTCCCAAAAACCAAGCACTCCTTTTGCCGTGAGCCATTTTTCAGCAATGATCTTATCCAATAGGATATTGGCATCCTTAAATAATTTGGTGGCTTCAACACCAGAATGCTCGTCATTCAATATCTGTGGATAGCGACCCTTCATTTCCCAAGTAATAAAAAAGGGTGTCCAATCAATATAGCGTCTGATTTCATTTAAGTCATAATCCGCAAAAACTTTGGTGCCTAAAAAAGTAGGCACAGGCGGAGTGTATCCCTCCCAATTGATGGCCACAGGTTTTTTTTGCGCATCAGTAAAACTGATATACTCTTTTATCGTTTTTTTGTGGGCATAATCTACACGGATACGTTCATATTCCTCACTCGTTTCTTTCAGGAAATCTTTCTTTTGCTCTTCACTCAAAAGGCTACCTGCCACGGGTACGGAGCGGCTGGCATCCAACACATAAATCACGCCATGATCATATTGTTCGGCAATCTTTACCGCTGTATGTGTGCGCGAAGTAGTGGCACCTCCAATCAATAATGGTTGGGTCATACCACGGCGTTTCATCTCTTTGGCCACATGTACCATCTCATCGAGCGAAGGCGTAATCAATCCACTTAAACCAATAATGTCTGCGCCAATTTCTTGTGCTTTGTCCAATATCTTATCGGCAGGGACCATCACCCCCATATCTACAATTTCATAACCATTGCAAGCCAAAACAACCCCTACAATATTTTTGCCGATATCATGGACATCCCCTTTAACAGTGGCTAATAAAATTTTGGCAGCACCTCCTTGCAAGGCCAGAGGATTATCCAATTTTTCTTGTTCAATAAAAGGCGTCAACCAAGCCACACTTTTCTTCATTACGCGGGCACTTTTGACCACTTGCGGTAAAAACATTTTGCCACTTCCAAAAAGATCTCCTACTACATTCATACCATCCATGAGTGGACCTTCGATAACATGCAAGGGGCGTGGATATTTTAACCTTGCTTCCTCTGTATCTGCATCGATATAATCTGTAATACCGTTTACCAAGGCGTGTTTCAGTCTTTCTTCAACCGAAGTCTTTCGCCAGGCTTCGTCTTTGATGATTTCTTTGCCCGTAGATTGAACCGTTTCGGCAAAAGCTACCAAACGCTCTGTGGCATCGGGCCTCTTATTGAGTACAATGTCTTCGCAGAGTTCACGCAATTGTGGCTCTATTTGATCGTAAATTTGTAATTGTCCTGCATTCACAATACCCATATCCATACCAGCTGCTATGGCATGCAACAGAAAGACACTATGTATCGCTTCGCGCACGTGGTCATTTCCACGAAAGGAAAAGGAAACATTGCTCACACCGCCACTTACTTTGCAAAGGGGCATTTTTTGCTTGACAATCCTAGTCGCTTCGATAAAGTCTAGGGCATAATTATTATGTTCTTCGATACCTGTTGCGATTGCAAAAATATTGAGGTCGAAAATGATGTCTTGTGGCGCAAATCCTACTTGCTCAGTCAAAATTTTATAGGCCCTTTCGCAAATACTTACCCGACGCTCTAGGGTATCTGCTTGCCCCAATTCATCAAAAGCCATGACAATAATTGCGGCACCAAATGTTTTACAAATTCTAGCTTGCTCTATAAATTTGGCTTCGCCTTCCTTCATCGATATGGAATTGACAATGCACTTTCCTTGCACACATTTCAAGCCCGCTTCTATGATTTCGAATTTCGAAGAATCAATCATAATTGGAATCCGCGCAATATCCGGCTCGCTCTGCATCAGATTCAGAAAGGTGGTCATGGCCTGTACGCCTTCCAACATTGCATCGTCCATGTTGACATCTATCACTTGTGCGCCACCCTCTACTTGTTGACGTGCAACCGATAGGGCTTCTTCAAATTTGTTTTCTTTAATGAGGCGTGCAAATTTCTTCGACCCAGTTACATTCGTTCTTTCGCCAACATTCACAAAGTTGGTTTCGGGTCGAAGGGTAAGGGGTTCAAGACCACTCAGGCGCAAATAGGGTTGGATGGTACTCATGGGGTAATTGGACTATCAGAAAACAGGCTATGATAAACAGTTGGTTTATCGAGCAATAATTTGAAAAATGCGGTTTCTTCTTCTTCGCCTAGGTTCATGCATTTTGTCTCCTGTTAAGGTGGCAAACTTTTGATTAGACGAGGGTATTTCCTAAAATTTATTTTTCCACATCATGCTTTCTACAGGCTGTATGGTGCGGCCTGTATATTTTGCATTGGCTTTGGTATTGTATTTATTGATGATCTCACCTTCTACCGGAAAATAAATTAATTGTCCGATAGGCATTCCTGCATAAACGCGTACAGGATGCACACAAGAAATTTCAAGTGTCCATGTGTTACAAAAACCTACGTCCCCTTTGCCGGCAGTAGCATGAATATCTATTCCCAAACGACCTGTCGAGGATTTGCCCTCTAAGAAAGGTACATGGGCATGCGTCTCGGTATATTCTTCGGTAACGCCCAAATACAAGGTGCCTGGTTGCAATACAAAACCTTCTTCAGGTATTTCAAAATGAGTAATGGTATTGTGCTTTTTGGCATCTAATTCTTTGTCGCTATAAGTTGCCAAATGTTTGCCCAAATGAACATCATAGGAATTGGTACCCAAGCAAGAACGGTCATAGGGTTCAATGATAATGGTTCCTTTTTCTATTTCTTCGAGGATGCGCGTATCAGAAAGTATCATAGTTGTATTTAAAAGTGTGCAAATATAAATAGGTAAATTGGCAATTGGCTTAATCCTATTGCATATTAAGCAAATTACCTACTCCTATCCTACTGAGTGAATATTGCATTTTTGGCTATAAAATGCTTTTAGATGCCTTGGAATGTTCATCAAGTAAAGCCAAACAGGGCTGATTAGCTCTGTAGATTTTTTTAAAGAGATAAGATTAAATGTTTTAGAGCGGGCTATAGCTATTACTAATCGTGACTTCTATTACTTCAGCAACTTTTACCATGACTATTTTTGGGATTTTAATGGCATAGTCTGCACAACGAACAGTAAACTTCGAGTCCATATTTATTTTGCCCTTTTTGATGCTGATGCTGCCCGGTATTTTTACATCTTTTGTTACGTTGTGTATGGTT
>JAXITL010000124.1:0-3357 GCA_034680125.1 Chitinophagaceae bacterium | reverse complement strand
TGCAGCCTTTTTTGGTGTTCTTTATTCTATTAAATTAATTATGCACATTTTCCTCATTCCATTTGGCTCTACCCTCTCCCTTTATGAGATGCCTTTCAGAGTGATAGGAAGATCGAACAAGTGGACCACTTTCAACATAATCTAGCCCCATTTTGTAGCCAGCCTCGCGGTACTCTGCAAATTCGTCGGGATGAACAAAGCGGGCTACGGGTAGATGCTTTGGTGTGGGTTGTAAATATTGACCAATGGTCAAAACATCCAATCCATTATCGGCAAGATCTTGCATGGTTTGTAATACTTCTTCTTTGGTTTCACCAAGCCCAAGCATGATACCACTTTTGGTGCGCATTCCACCATCTTTCAATCGACGCAACACTTCCATGCTACGATGATATTTAGCTTGTATCCGTACTTGTTTGGTTAAGCGCTCTACTGTTTCGATATTATGTGATACCACCTCAGGTGCAACATCAATTATATTTTGGAGATTTTCCCATTGACCACGAAAATCCGGAATCAAGGTTTCTAAAGTAGTTTCGGGATTTAAAACACGAACGGCTTTAATGGTATTGGCCCAAATAATAGACCCACCATCTTTTAATTCATCCCTGTCCACAGAAGTGATTACCGCATGCTTTACTTTCATTAAATGAATAGCTTCGGCCACACGCTGTGGCTCATCCCAATCAGGGGGCAAAGGGCGACCTGTGGCCACCGCGCAAAAGCCACAAGAACGGGTACATATGTTACCCAAGATCATAAAAGTAGCGGTGCCTGCACCCCAGCATTCACCCATATTCGGGCAATTGCCACTCTCGCAAATAGTATGTAATTTATGGGTATCAACCAAACCACGAACATGCCTGTAACCTTCTCCAGTAGGCAGTTTTACTCGAAGCCAATTGGGTTTTTTAACACGAGTTTCTTCGGTATGAATCGTATTGCTAATGACGTTTAATTCTTGCATAAAATTTGATTTGCAAAACTACAATTAACGGCGACGTTTGCCAAACTGAATGCCCGCATAAAGATTAAAAAAATAAGCAGTAGCTTTTTGATTTGCCATTAATTCTATTTTAGAAGAATAAAATTCAGCAGTTCCTCCTACTTCTATGGCAGCCACCTGATATTTATCGGTTGCATAATCAAAATGAAGGGCAGATTTGAGATGAAGACCTGGTTTTATTTTGATTTCACCCAAGCCCGAGCTGATGCCACTTGAACCGATTACATAAAAAGGATTCAAAAAATACTCTGCCGTTTCGGTAGAATATTTAACTGATTCTCTCCCACCACTCATCGTATATGCATCTACATAATATGGTTTTAAAAGCCCTAGGGATAGACCACCGGCATACACCCAATGCACGGAAACATTTTTTGGGTAAGGCTTTCCTCCAATCATTTTTCGATTACCAAAATTGACTTTTAAAGCATAAAAATTGTTCAATTTTCCAAATACATACATCTTATCGCTCTCACGGTCAATATCCCAACCATACATTCTTAATTCCTTTGGATGGCGCCTTTCTGAAAACTCAACTTGAAATAGCCGTACATCATGAAACATATCCGAACGCTTGGCATCTTTGGATTTAACTTTGCCACTTTCAAATACAAAAGACCACCCATCTGTATTTAATCGCAAGCCAGCACTTGTTTCCTTTGTGATGGGTTTTGGTTTTTTATTGGCCACTTTCGGAAAGGCAAGAGGCTTTGCAGTACTATCTTTACTTGAATAGATTTGTGCAAAAACCGATTGTTGTGGCGCACAAAAGAATAGCAAAAAAGCTGCTTTTTTAATCAAATGCTGCATAAAATAATGTCGTTTGACCTAAAGGATAATCTTTTTTAATAAAAAATAAAGGTAAGCGATTTGTACCTTTTCTGCTACATCAATCCTGATAATAATTGTATAGCTGCTTTAGCAGCATGGATAAGCCGAAAAACGTACATTTGCCCCTCAAAACGCTTGATTTCAAATTACCCTTTTATGCAAACTGAAAAAATCAAATTTGGTACAGACGGATGGAGAGCCATCATCGCACAAGAATATACCGTTTATAATGTTGCTCGTGTAGCGCAAGGACTAGCTGAATGGCTTACAAAAAAAGGTCCAAATAATACAGTAGTAGTAGGACATGATTGTCGCTTTGGTGGAGAAATGTTTGCCGAAACCACAGCTAAAGTTCTTTGCTCGAATGGCATTAAGGTATTACTGGCCAAAGATTTTGTGAGCACACCAATGATTTCAATGGGCGTTTTGCACCTCAAGGCACAACAAGGGGTGGTCATAACCGCTTCCCACAACCCTGTAGGCTATAATGGATTCAAATTAAAAGGCCCTCACGGTGGCCCTACAAGCCCTCGTGAAATTGCAGAAGTTGAAGCATTAATACCAGATGAAGTCAGCATCACAAAAGACAGTATTGAGCATTATCAAAATGCAGGAATGCTGGAGTACATTGACCTCGAAGCAATGTACCTCACTTATTTGCAAAGCAAATTTGATTTCGAAAAATTAAACAATTCACCCTTCAAACTAGCCTATGATGCCATGTTTGGAGCTGGTCAAAATGTAATTCGTAAACTATTGCCCAACGCCGTTTTGATTCATTGCGATAACAATCCAGGTTTCTTAGGGCAAGCACCAGAGCCTATTGATAAAAATCTGAAAGAACTATCCATAACCATGGCCAAAACGCCCGAACTCAAATTAGGTTTGGCAACAGATGGAGATGCTGATCGGATTGGCTTATATGATGAAGATGGTCATTTTGTAGATTCCCACCACATCATTTTGTTGCTCATTCAATATTTGCATAAAGTAAAAGGCTTGAGCGGAAAAGTCGCCATAGCCTTTTCGGTAACCGACCGGGTAAAACGTATGGCCGAAGCTTATGGTTTGCCTGTAGAAGTGACTCCAATTGGCTTCAAATATATTTCTGAAATCATGACCCAAGAGGATGTGTTAGTGGGTGGAGAAGAAAGTGGCGGCATTGCGGTAAAAGGTCATATCCCAGAGCGTGATGGTATCTATGATGGTTTATTGATTTATGATTTGATGACCCAAACCGGCAAAACCTTAAAACAATTATGCGAAGAGGTATATGCTGTGGTAGGTACTTTTAGCTACGATCGCCTTGACCTGACCATTGAGAACGAAAAGAAAGAAAGCATCATCAAAAAAGCTTTGGCGGGCGAATACAAACAATTTGGTACATATACCTACAACAAGGTAGAAACCATTGATGGTGTAAAATACCACTTAGATAATGGTGGCTGGATGATGCTCCGCGCAAGTGGTACAGAACCCTTGCTGCGCGTATATGCTGAAGGAAACAGCCCAAAAGAAAC
>JAXITL010000123.1:0-3399 GCA_034680125.1 Chitinophagaceae bacterium | reverse complement strand
TTATCCAATTTTGGCGCCAAAGCCAAACGATTCATAAACACCAATAAACGATGCTGAGCTATAGCCAGTTCATCATGGGGTAATACAAGCTTTGCTTTTTCGTAATAATCACTTGCTTGCAGATAATCTCCTTTTAAAAAACATAAATACCCTGCTGATAGATACCACCAACAAGGATTTTCAGTCTTTGCTTCGTTAGCTATGCAAGCTATTAGTTTGGTAGCTGGCATAGTCAAAGTATCTACATGCCCTTTAAAATGTTCATGATAAAAATGACCAGCATTCAACTTTCGTTCTTCTAGATTCATCAAACGCGACAACAGCAAATTGAGCTTTTCGCTTTTGGGATCGAGAGCATAAATCTCTTTAATAGCGCGCTGTTCATCAAAATAAATACCGATTAATTGCCAAAGGGTTATTTGCTCTTCTTTATTGGCACAAAGGGCTAAGGTTTGTTTCCAATCACTTTCGTTTTGGGGATGAAAACTAAAATGAGCTACTGTTTTAAAATCATCACTATAATCATAAATCTTGCTATACAAATAATTAGCTTGGGCGTAATTCTTTTGCTTGTAATAGCAACCCGCAACATAACTGAGGCAACGCACAGCAAGGATATTATTGGGGAACAATGATTGATTTGCTTCATAAAAACCAATACAGTTTTGATAATTAGCTACGAAAAAATAGGCTCTTAAAATCTGAAAAAAATAGCGCTGCTTCAAGAAAATATCTTTGGACTGCTGAAACTCGGTCTCCATTTTCTTCAATACTTCATTTTGCTCTTTATTAAAAGTTAGCTTCCTGGGTTTATCATCATCATAATTCCAATAATCTACACTTGAGCTAGCATAGGCTTCATTCGCTTTGGCGTAGGATAAAAAAGTAAAAAAGGAAGCAATTTTAGTATTGCTTTTTGCTTGAATAATTTGCATCGAAGCCACTGCAATAGGCAAGGAAGATTGAGGCAAATTTTGAATACTGTCCACTAGGCCTTTACTAGCATCTATCAGGAGATATTGAATTTCCTTTTTTGAGTAGTTATCGCCCAAATAATCACTCCATTCGTTTACAATCACCTCGTTGAAACGTGTGGTATGGTTGTTATCATAATCACGATCATAATAAGCTGTTTCTGAAAAACAAAAAGGCGTGTAACTACTATCCACAAAGCCTTCGGGCGCAAAAGAAGAGTAGGAATATTCATCCCAATCTCCGCCTGAACAAGCCCAAATCATACCATAAGCAATAAAGGCTATTGCACTAAAAAGCAGCAACAGTTTTTTGGAAAAAATCTTTGCCATAACGGGAAATATTTACTGAATCTAAATCGTAAAAAATAACCTGCTGAAACTGATTGGGATAGTACTTTTTAAGGTCTGCTACCATTGGTCCAAAAGCCATTTCACCGATTTCTTCCACTTTAACCTCGTCGCCTTCTTGAAAATAAAAACCCTTTTTAAAAAAGGCCGAAACCGCTTTATATCGATTGGTCGCTATAGGCACAAATTCTTGTTTAAGTTGAAAATCGCGGCTATCCATTTTCTGGAGTAATGCTATTACCTGGCCATCTCGAATATGTATCCCCCAAGCAAAAATAGGCAAGGCAATATCTAAGCGGAGTTTATACGCAGAGAGCTTTGTAAGATATTGCTGACTGGTCTTTTGGTCGTAAATAGAGTTTAAGGCACTGTTGTTTATTTCGCCCATATTATAAAACATCAATACACCCTTGTCTACTGGAGGCATCCCCGCTTTCTCAGGGTATTTAACTTGATGTAAACGGATGGTTGCCGATAACATGGCCAAAGAAGCAAAAGTACCGCCATCCTCGTGTGCGTCTAATTTTTCGCGTAGTTGATGTAGGAAATAAAAATATTTTGGGGCGGTTGCTGTTGTCCAGTCGCAATCTATTTGTAAGGCACGGCATTTTATGGAAACCGACTTATTGATTTTATTGAGCAAGTTTACCGAATTGTCTACAAGCTTATAGATAGCGGCGGAGTCTAATTGTTCGAACACTTTATTTTTAATAAATACAACTGGTACAATCGGATTGACAATATCCTTCTTTTCGAAAGTGATGGGTGCTACGGGAATAGCCGATTGAGTGGACTCATCATACACAATATCGAAGTAGCGAACGTACAATTGCTGTAGCTTATTCTCTTGCAACACTTTGAGTTCAGTGCTGTCCAATTGGTAAGTAGATTTCCAATAATAAAAGGAAACAAAAGGTTTTAATTTTTCGCCACCACAAGAAATCAAAATAGAGGCCATGGTGCATAAAACAACAGCAGAACGAAACTTATAGGAGGAAATTATTTTGAGCATTTATACAAGTATTTTTAGGTAGAATGGGCATTTATTTCAAATAGAATTGTTACCAGGGTTTGGCGATAGATTCCCAAATAGAAAGATAACTTTGGTAGCGCTCCATGCTCACAAGGTCTTTTTCTACAGCGTCTTTTACAGCACAACCCGGCTCGTTGATGTGTTTGCAATTATTAAAACGACACTGAGAAAGGAGTCTTTGCATTTCAGGAAAATAAAGGGCTAATTCATCTTGGGTCATATCAATTAAACCAAACTCTTTAACCCCTGGTGTATCGATAATATTACCGCCATGGGGCAAGTCAAACATCTCGGCAAATGTAGTTGTATGTTGTCCCTTACCACTATAGTCCGAAACAATTTCGGTGCGCAAATCTAAATCGGGAATGAGCTGATTAATCAAGGTGCTTTTACCCACACCACTATGTCCACTAAACAAGGTGGTTTTATCCTTCAACATATCTTTTAGGTTCTGTAAACTCTCTGGATGATGCGCCGAAATGGGCATTACCCGATACCCAACTGCTTCGTAGATTTTTTGCCAGCGCTGTAAGTCATATTCATCTTCCTTGCTCAGCAAATCGGTTTTGTTGATGACTAAAATTGCTGGAACTCGATAAGCCTCTGCGGTTACCAAAAATCGATCGATAAAGCCTAGTGATGTTTGCGGTTGGGTAATGGTTGCGATTAATAAAACCAAATCAAGATTAGAGGCTACAATATGCTGTTGATGCTTGTTGTGAGGAGATACACGTACTATATAGTTTCGGCGATTTTGTACAGTATGTATCATCGCTTGTTCCTCTTCTTTATCTTCCAAATCCATCAACACGACATCACCCACAGCAACTGGATTAGAAGATGAAATATTCTTATCAATCTTCATCTTTCCCTTGATACGAGCACGATACAGCTTACCATGTTCGTCTTTAACTTGGTACCAACTGCCAGTAGATTTATAGATAATGCCTTGCAAAATTTTCTGTTCGATTGTTTATAAAAATGAGGTGATTTTAAGCTGTACGTAGTGCAACAATTGGATCGAGCTTAGAAGCCTTGAGTGCA
>JAXITL010000122.1:0-3617 GCA_034680125.1 Chitinophagaceae bacterium | reverse complement strand
TTTTACCCCTTAGGTTTTTTATTAAAAAAATCCTACATTGCAATTCTAAAAATTATTTAAAAATGAAAAAACTTTTACTCGCCACCGCCCTTGTGCTCTCTATGCCTGCGGCAAAAGCACAACTTGCTTTGCAAAACTTTGATGCAGCAGGGATTCCAGCAGGATGGACAATGATTAATGTTGATGGTAAAACCATTAGTACAGCATTGAATACAGTCATCCAAACGGGTCTTAAAGCCAACGCATGGATGAAATGGCCAACAGCAACAACTGGTGATTCAATCATGATCACTACCTCATTATTTTCACCAACAGGCGCTGCTGACAGATGGTTGATTACACCTTCTTTCAATGTAACGAGCACGGACATGATGCTTTCTTGGTTTGATCAACAGCCATACTCTCCAGCAGGCTTGCTTGACAAAATGGAAATTTGGGTATCTACAACAGGAGGAGCTACTACAGCCTCTTTCACTACCAATTTGGGTTCATCTTTACCAACATCTGCATCATTTGTAAAAAAGAGCATTTCATTGGGCGCCTTCAATGGCCAAAGCGTTCGTGTAGCCTTCCGTAATGTTGGTAACAATGCAGGCGTTCTTGGACTTGACAGAGTACAAACTGAAATTGTTGCTGCTTCAACAGACGCATCAATGGACGCGGTGAATTTTCCAAACATTATTCCAGCAACTCCAGCAACGCCTATTAGTGTTGTTGTAACGAACAAAGGAACTACTACGATTACATCTGTGCAAGCAAGCTATAAAATTGATGCAGGAACGCCCGTTTCTCAAACGTTTAGTGGTCTTAGCCTTATCCCAGGTGCTTCAGCTACGCTATCTTTCACTACAAGCGTATCTGGTACCACTAGCGGTGCACATACCTTATTAGGGAGCATTCTTCAGGTTAATGGTGCTGCAGATGCAGTAGCAAGTAACAATACTGTAACGACGAGCTTTATCACTGCGTCAAAAAGTGTTAACCGTAGCGGTTTAATTGAAGAATTCACTTCTTCTACCTGTGCTCCTTGTGCAAGCTTTAATGCAACATTCGATCCATTCTTGTTAAGCCTTCCTGCAAACGTTCCAGCATCTAGATTTAATGTTATTAAATACCAAATGAACTGGCCAAGCCCAGGTAATGACGTATGCTACAACAGCGAAGGAAATACTCGTAAAACTTATTATGCAGTAAGTGGTATTCCTGACCATTTCACTAATGGTGAAGTAGGCACTAGCGGTGATGCTGCTGAAGTTGCCGCTTCAAAAGCTGACCCTGCATTTATGGATATTACAGGTACTTACGTTGTTAAAAAAGATTCTTTAATCGCTGACATTACCGTTACGCCTCACTTCACTTTAGCAAGTGCTAATTACAGACTGCACCTGGCTGCATTAGAATATACATACACAAACCCAGGAGCTACTACAAGCCAAAAACAATACTACCATGTTGAGCGTCATATGGCAGGAGCAGGTGCTGGTATTTCTATCGCTAGCACAACAAGTGGTGTAGCACAAAAATTCCGTTGGGCAGTAAAATATACAACAGGAACGCCTACTCAATTTTCAAACACTTTCTGGTCTAATCCAATTACGGGTAGTTTAGTTGCTTTTGTACAAGACAACAATACTAAAGAAGTATTCCAATCGCAATCAATACCAGCAACTTGGCCTGCAAGTATTGAAAATAAAAATGCTGTAATTTCTCAATCTTCAGTATATCCAAACCCAGCAACTGACCACACTTCTATTGCATTTAAATTAGAATCAAGTGCAAATGTTGGTGTTCAAGTATTAGATGCATTGGGTCGCACTGTTTATTCAGTAGCTAGCCAAAAACTTGATGCTGGAACTCAAATGTTTGAGATCAACACTACATCTTTTGCTTCTGGTGTGTACACTATTAAAGTTGCATCTGACAACGGAACAATTACTGAACGTTTCTCAGTTGTAAAATAATCAAGGCATCCTAATCGACATATTTTTTCGATTCACTACAAAAAACGCCCCGAAATTTCGGGGCGTTTTTTTATGCCATTTTATGCATCCAAAAGGCTGTAATTTTTGGTACCTTTGCAACTTAAAATTAGACAAATGAAATTAGCAACTTATTCTAAAAATGGGCAACAACAACTCGCTCTTTTAATAGACGGAAAACTGTACGATACGAACAAATTAAACCCTTCATTGCCCAATAACATGAAGGCAATGCTCCACAATTGGGATACCAATAGCGCCCTAGCAAAAGCAGCTGAATCAGACATTAAAAAAGGCATCAATAGTATGACAGCAGATGCTGAAATGAGCAGCGCAGCATTAATGGCACCAGTACCCGAACCCAGCTCTTGCCGCGATGGTTATGCCTTTCGCCAACACGTGGCTGCTGCCCGCCGCAATCGCAAAGTGGATATGATTGCCGAGTTTGACCATTACCCCATTTTTTATTTTACCAACCATAATGCCATTCAAGGGCCTGGTGATATCCTGTGCATGCCCGACCATTTCCAAAAACTCGATTTCGAATTGGAAGTAGCAGTAGTATTGGGTAAAAAAGGCAGAAACTTTACGGCTGCCGAAGCCGACGAATACATTGCAGGGTACATGATTATGAACGACATGAGTGCGCGCACCTTGCAAATGGAAGAAATGCTATTGAATCTCGGCCCTGCAAAAGGAAAGGATTTCAGTACCGTTATTGGACCCATAATGGTGACACCCGATGAACTAGAACCTTATAAAGTAGCCGCCAAAAACAAACACATTGGCAATAGCTATAAATTAGGCATGACCTGTAAAGTGAATGGCATAACAGTAAGTCAAGGTAATATGGCAGATATGGATTGGACCTTTGCCGAAATCATCGAGCGTTGTGCTTATGGGGCTGATGTATTGCCCGGTGATGTAATCGGCAGCGGCACCGTCGGCACAGGTTGCTTTTTAGAACTCAATGGCACGGGCTTACTCAATGACCCGAATTACAAAGTACAATGGTTACAAGCAGGTGATGTGGTCACAATGGAAATTGATGGATTAGGTGTTTTGAGCAATACTATTATTGCGGAAAAAACGGAATGGAGCATATTGAACGAGAAGAAAAAATTCCTTTCCTAAAACCCAAAGGCCCAAAGTGGTCTGGCCGATGTTTTTACAAAACATCGGCAATTTTGGCCATTAAATGGGGGTCTTGTGCATTGAGCCATGTAAAAGCCTTGTCTTTTTTAAACCAAGTAAGTTGCCGCTTGGCATAATTGCGGCTATGTTGTTTTATTTTTTCAACAGCCTGTGCAATGGTCATCTTGTTTTCTAAATACGCGAAAAGCTCGGCATAGCCCACTGTTTGGAGGTTTTTCAAATGCCTCTGAGGATACAATTGTTGTGCTTCTTGCAGCAAACCTTGCTGCATCATTATGTCCACACGTTGGTTGATGCGCTCATATAGTTGCTCACGAGGCAGCTCAAGGCCAATGTTGATGATGTCAAAAGGTCGATCTTTTTTTACAGCAGTACGATATTGGACAATACTTGTACCTACAGATAATTTAAAAGCCAGAGCACGCAGCATTCTTGCGGGGTTATCCATTGCGCCCATAGCTGCAAATTCGGGGTCTTTTTGAC
>JAXITL010000121.1:0-3813 GCA_034680125.1 Chitinophagaceae bacterium | reverse complement strand
AATAAAAAAATAAAAACTCCAACCCAACCACAACGCTGTCATCCTGTAAGGATCTATACACGCTATGCAACAAACCGCAACCAAACATTCCCCTCCTTTGGAGGGGTTGGGGTGGGTTTTGGCTATTCACTTTTAGAGTGGCTCCAATTTAAAAATTTTGAAGAGCAGCGTGTTAAGTGTTTAACACTAAAGAAGGCTCGGCGAAAATTTATTCACGCTGTAATTCGCCAGTAAATTTCTCTCCATCTTCGTAAAAAACGAATTTTACCAAACCAATGTTTCTTGCATAATACAATTGAATCACACCTGTTTCTATGTCCTTTAAATAATCTTTTTTCCACTTTTTTTTGTATTCCCTTTCAAATACGAGCACATCATAGTGCACATCTTCAAGAAAAATAGTTTCGAACTTCTTAAAGGAAAATTTGCTTTTATCTTTGATTACATTATCCCAACTGGATCTACATGTGCGATTCCATACACTGTGTTTACGCAATTTTTTAAAAGGGTAAGTAAATTTTTTTTGAAATTTAACTTCAATCACAGAAGTTGTTGAATCCTCATATTCAAAATTTGTTTTTTTGTACACTACTAAACCTTTCTTTTTAATCTTTTCAACAATGACATGCAAAAGTTTATTGTCTTTAGAATAGATTTTTGTGGTAAGCAATTTTTCCCCATTTGAGGTGTCAAAGCTCATCTGATCATACTTGATAAATGAAGACTTGGCACTGGATACCTTAAATTTCTGAGTAATGGTTTGGTTGGGAATTAAAGGATAAAAAAAATCTTTAGAATCTAATTTGGAAACTTGTCCCACAGCAAAAAAGGGGAATAGTAGAAAAAAAAGTTGCCCAATAAAATACTTGGATAATATTAATTCTTCTTTACGCATAGGTTTAGTAAAAATCCTCTCGATTTGTATTAAATGTATAAATCTAGGAACTGCCATTGCTCTTAAATCGTTGAAGTGTTTTGTTTCCATTTTTTGGGTTTTGCACAATAGTAAAGAATATTCAAAAATACTTTTAATTTATAAGTCTAAACAAATGGCGCAATTTGCAGGCATAACTATTCCCCTTGGGTTGGTGTTTAGAAATTGATTTTCACAGTTTTCACCAACAACTATTACGGCTCGTTGGTGGGCTTTGCTCCATAGGATGTGGTTTATAACCCTAACAACACCGCAACTCGTCATTGCGCGGAGGAGGCACGACGACAAAGCAATCTAATGCTTGATTTTTTTGATTAGTTACAGACTGCTTCGTTCCTCGCAGTGACGTTAGTGTAAATGCGTGAGGGATGCACAAGGTGGCTGCCATAGCAGCCAGCGCGAAGTGCCGGAGCGAAGCGGAGCCTGAAGCAGCCCGACCCAAAAACAGCTTTTTCTAAGGCTTCGTCTCCGCTCAGCCTGACAATGCTGTTTTTGGGGCACGCCCTAAAATAAAATATAAATCAAGCCTTAAGCAATTTTCCATCTCAAATTAATGGGCTAAATTCGCCAAAATGTTATCAGACAAACAAATCATTTCTTTGAGGGGATAAAGTCCGTATATTTGTACCTAATTAAGTACTTAAACAATGAATGTCTTAAATTATACTGAATTCAGAAACCAAATGAAACCCGTGCTGGATAGTGTGGTGCATGATGGTGAAACGGTAATTGTGAACAGAGGAGAGAAAAACAATGCGGTCATTATTTCTTTGGATGAATACAATGCAATCATCGAAACATTGCATTTGCTCAGTAACAAGAATAATGCCCAACGCATTTACGATGCCATTGACCGCGACAGAAAAGGTGATTTTCTTAAAAAGCCCTTAAAAGAAGATTAATGGTTTTAAGTTGGGATAAATACGCCTGGGAGGACTATCTGTATTGGCAGCAGCACGATAAGCAGATACTAAAACGGGTGAACGAACTCATTAAAGAATGTATTCGAACACCATTTGCTGGGAAAGGAAAACCAGAAGGATTGAAAGGTGATTTGAGCGGTTATTGGAGCAGAAGAATAACTGACGAACACCGCCTTATTTATTGTGTATATCCAGATAGATTACACATCATACAATGCAGATTTCATTATTAGAATACGAGAAAAAACATGGCAAAATCTAAAAAAGAAAAATCATTATTGAACGAGGGCTCGATGGCCTTTATTAAAGAATACCTCAACAATTCTTCGCCCACAGGCTTCGAATCGAGCGGGCAAAAAATATGGTTGGAATACTTAAAACCCTATATCGACAGCCATTTTGTAGATAATTACGGGACTGTTGTAGGCGTAATAAATCCAGAAGCAGAGTATAAAGTGGTGATAGAGGCGCATGCCGATGAAATTAGTTGGTTTGTGCATTACATCACCGCAGATGGCTATATCCACGTGACCCGCAATGGCGGTAGCGACCATCAGATTGCTCCATCGAAACGAGTGAATATTTATACCAAAAAAGGAATTGTCCGCGGCGTATTTGGCTGGCCTGCCATACACGTGCGCCAAGGCAAGGAAGAAAAAAAGCCAGAAACCAATACTATTTGGCTAGATGTAGGCGCCAAGAATAAAAAAGAAGTGGAAGAGCTAGGCGTGCATGTGGGTTGTGTCTGCACCTTTACCGAAGGATTTGAAGAGCTGAACCACGGATATTGGATTGGCCGTGCTTTTGACAATCGTATGGGTGGTGTGATGATTGCTGAGGTGGCACGTATGCTGAAAGAAAACAAAAAGAAATTACCCTTTGGATTATACATAGTGAATGCAGTGCAAGAAGAAGTGGGATTGAATGGCGCGGGAATGATTACCCAAACCATCAAACCCAATGTGGCTATTTGTACGGATGTAACGCACGATACGACTTCGCCGATGATGAGTAAATCGACAAGTGGCGAAACACTTTGTAAAGAAGGTCCTGTATTGAGTTATGCGCCAGCCGTGCATAATATTCTACTCGACAAAATTATTAAAGTAGCCGAGGACAATAAAATTCCATTCCAACGCCATGCCTCTTCTCGCGTGACAGGAACGGATACGGATGCTTTTGCTTTTTCGAATGGCGGGGTGCCCAGTGCCTTAATTTCTTTGCCTTTGAAATATATGCACACCACAGTGGAGACGATTCATAAAAGCGATGTAGAAAATTGCATCAAATTGATGTACGAAGTGTTGTTGAAATTGTCGCCGAAGGATAATTACAAATACCTTTCTTAAATGAAAAATGAAAAGTGAAAAATGAAAAATGCTGTTCACGTTTCAATAAAAAAGGCAATTCAAGCGCTTCCCTCTCCTTGTTAGAGGCTTAAGCTGAGGTCAACAATTAAGCATTAAAAATTCATCATTAAACATTAATAATTGTGTATAGAATCGGTCAGGGTATTGATTTTCATCAGATGGTGGAAGGTCGTGAGTTTTGGTTGGGTGGCGTTTTAATCCCACACAGCAAAGGAGCCTTAGGGCATAGTGATGCAGATGTGTTATTGCATGCCATTTGCGATGCGCTTTTGGGTGCCTTGGGCTTGGGCGATATTGGCAAACATTTTCCGGACACCGACCAAAGTTTCAAAAATATTGACAGTAAAATATTGCTACAACAATCTTATCAACTGATTGCGGAGCGCGGTTATAAAGTGGTGAATGTAGACAGCACCATCTTGTTACAAGCACCAAAAATCATGAAGTTTGTACCAGGAATGCAAGAGGCCATTTCGAAAATTGTAGAACTGGACATAACAGATGTTTCCATCAAAGCAACAACTACGGAGCAGTTGAGTTTTATCGGCAGAGAAGAAGGAATTGTGGCCACAGCCAATGTGCTTTT
>JAXITL010000120.1:0-3847 GCA_034680125.1 Chitinophagaceae bacterium | reverse complement strand
AATGGCTTATGATATGCAACCATTGGAAACACTACATGAAAAGAAAGAAATATTGCAATTGGCAGCCGATCATCATTGGGTTTTGTTTTTTGAACACGACCCCCATATTGAATGTGCAATTGTGCAGCATACCGATAAAGGAGTGCGCCTAAAAGCTACTTTTGCATTGAGTGAAATAGAAGATTATATTTAGTAATTATCTACATTTTAAAAAAAACAGAATAACGTATGAAAATAGGAATTAAAACCGCAATAGTAGCTTCAATGCTTGCCCTTACTGCATCTTGTAGCAATGATCCTGGTAATATGAAAACCATGTCCATCATGAAAGATTCGATTTTTGCTGCTTATCCCACCGTTGCGGCAGTGCTCATTAATGTTGAAAATGACAATAATTTGGTGCTGACTATTGGCTCTCAAGATTTGTATGCCCAAGATGAAGTAAAGCGACTAGCCGTTGCCAATGAAATGGGCGCAATGGCCCTTCGATTATTTGGTAAGGACAATAAATTAGAGCATGGTAAAATATTGGTTACGTCTAATGAGGCCAATCAAGAACCTGCTCCAGCCGATGCCTTAGTAAGCCAAATTGATTTTGTAACGCTAAAAAGAGCGCAATAAAACATTTCTTTTTTGATGAATACAGAAGAATATTTCCGGCTAAAGGAAGAATGTGCAACCCAAAAAGTGACCTTGATTGCGGTATCCAAAACCAAACCTGCTGCGGCAATTGAGGCATTGTATGCTTTAGGGCATCGAGACTTTGGAGAAAATTATGTGCAAGAATTGGTGGAGAAAGAAGCAAGTTTGCCTCAGGATATTCATTGGCATTTTATAGGGCATTTGCAAAGCAATAAGGTGAAAATGATAGCACCTTTTGTGCATCTGATTCACGCTGTAGATAGTTTTAAATTATTGCAAGAAATTGACAAGCAGGCTGCAAAAAACAATCGAGTAATTGATGTTTTGTTACAGTTGCATATTGCCACCGAAGATACTAAATACGGAATGGACGAGAACGAGCTCATGAGTTGCCTTGAGTATTATACTGCACAACGCGAAAGCCTTGCGCATATCCGCATTCGGGGCATAATGGGTATGGCGAGTTTTACTGATGATGAGCGGCAAGTACGGAATGAACTCCAGCAAATTAAAAATGCATTCACCCAAATGAAACAATCGTTTTTTATCGGACAATCGTATTTTGATACCTGCTCAATGGGTATGAGTGGCGATTATAAAATGGCAATAGAAGAAGGGAGTACCATGGTGCGGATTGGCAGTATGTTGTTTGGGGAAAGGAATTATAAATAGCTAAATCTTAATTGTACATGTTTGCCGTAAAACCCACAGCCGATAATCTCGAACTCATCGCCCGACAAGCGGTGGAGGGTTTTATTATTGGGCTACACAAAAGTCCTTTTCATGGTTTTTCGGTTGAGTTTGCCGAGCATCGTCAATACAATCCTGGCGATGCTTTGCGGCATATCGATTGGCGTGTTTTTGGACGTAGCGACAAGCTTTTTGTGAAAAAATATGAAGAGGAAACCAACCTGCGTTGCTGCATTTTGCTCGATACTTCATCATCAATGCAATTTCCGAAGGAAAAAGAAAGCTTGAGCAAATTACAATATGGTTGTGTCGCAGCAGCTTCTTTGCTGCAATTAATGAAGCGTCAATTGGATGCTAGCTCATTGGCCTTATTTGATGAAACGATCTATTTCAATTCTGATTGTCGTTCAGCACCCACGCATTACCGCGCTTTGATGATGGAATTGTCTCGCGTTTTTGATATCGATACCCAAAATAAAAGCTCCAACATTACAGAAGCCATACATCAGATTGCCGAGCAAATCCATCGGCGATCTTTGGTCGTTGTCATCAGTGACATGGTGGATGATGAACATCAAATGGACGCGCTTTTCGATTCCTTGCAGCATTTAAAGTACAATAAACATGAGGTAATTTTGTTTCATGTTTTGGATAAGAAGCAAGAAGTTGAATTTGAATTTGAAAACCGACCTTACGAATTTGTAGATATGGAGTCGGGTGAGCGAATGAAATTGCAACCTGCTCAAATGAAGGAGCAATATTTGCGGGAAATGGACTTGTTTCGAAAAAAAATAGAAAATCAATGTTATCAATACAATATCAGTAGGGTAGAATGCGACTTAACAGAGCCCGTAGACAAGATTTTACATTCTTTTTTGCTCAAGAGAAATAAAATGCAATAAGATTTTGAGAAAAAACCTATCTTTGCGCTCCGTTTCCAAAAAACGGGTTCAAAGTTCTTTATTCACAGCACAAACAAAATCACTACAGTATGAAACGCAGTATGGAATTTGAGTTGGCTTGGCAAGGCTTGAAATTGGGAGAGCATATTCTTGATTTTCAATTGAATAGTGCTTTTTTAACCGATTATGGTGTGATGCCAGAGGATATTTCTGATATCCAGGCAAATGTTTCCGTGAAGTTTGATAAACATGAAAGTTTTTTTGCGCTTCATTTTGATATTGATGGATTTGTGATAACGGCTTGTGATCGATGTGGCGATGATTTTAAATTGATGCTTTGGGATGAATTTGATTTGATTATCAAGCTAAACGAAGCAGAAGCAACTGAAGAAGAAGAGGAAGAGGATGCAGATGTGGTATTTATTCCGCGCAGTGAAACGGTCTTAGACTTGAGTAAATGGCTATACGAATTTTTGATATTGAGTATTCCCTTACAAAGAGTTCATCCAACTCAATCCAATGGCGAAAGCGGTTGTAATGAGGCGGTTTTAAAATTGTTGGGTCAATTTACCGAGCAAACTGAAGAAAAGAAAAATGATATTTGGAAAGGCCTAGAGTCGATCAAAATAAACAATAATAATAACAAGCATAAAAATAAATAACAATGCCAAATCCAAAACGCAGACACTCGCAACAAAGAAGCGCAAAGCGCCGTACGCACTACAAAGCTACCGCCGAAACATGGAGCGTAGATGCAGTAACAGGTGAAACTCATTTGCGTCACCGCGCTCATTGGGTAGAAGGTAAAATGTACTATCGCGGGAACGTGATTATAGACAAAACACCAGCTACAGCCACTGATAGCGGCACAGCAGAATAAATTGTACTAACGCTTACTCTTTATTCCAATGAATATAGGTATAGATATGATGGGCGGTGATTTTGCACCCCTCGAAGCCTTCAAAGGGGTGAAAAGCTACTTTGAAAATAATAGCGACACTTCTGTTCATTTGACCCTAATAGGCGATACCCAAGCGGTGTCGCCCTATTTGTCGTTGATAGAAGCCTATAAAGGTCGTTATACCTTCATTCCCTCTACTCAAGTCATAGAGATGGATGAGCATCCTACCAAGGCATTCAAAGAAAAGCCCGACTCTAGTATAGCTAAGGGCTTTGGAATGTTGGGGATGAAAAAAATTGACGCCTTCATTGGTGCTGGTAATACTGGCGCTATGCTCGTAGGGGCCATGTACTCCGTAAAAACGGTAGAAGGGCTTGCTCGTCCTACCATTGCCTCTTTTGTGCCCCGTCAAGATGGTCGATTTAATTTGCTACTAGATGTGGGCATTAATGCCGATTGCAAACCCGAACATTTGGTTCAGTTTGCCCAGTTGGGTTCTATCTATCTTGAAAAAGTAATGGGGATCAACGGGCCGCGTGTTTCTTTATTAAATATTGGTGAAGAAGAAGGTAAAGGAAACATCTTGGCTCAAGCCACCTATCCCTTACTGAAAGAGACCCCGAACATTAATTTTGTGGGCAATACGGAAGGCCGTGATATTTTTAAAGACAAAGCAGACATTTTTGTTTGCGAAGGTTTTGTCGGCAATATT
>JAXITL010000119.1:0-3967 GCA_034680125.1 Chitinophagaceae bacterium | reverse complement strand
TACAGCCCTTTTTTGTAGCCTATTTTTTAATAAAGAGATTACTCTTCTGTTTTCTTTTTGCGTGCCGTCTTTTTGGCGGGTGCTTCTTCGCTTGTGTTTTCCTCAACTGCTTTTTTAGCTTTTGCTTTTTTAGCAGGTTTTTCTTCAGCTATTTCAGCACTTTCTTCTACTTTCTTTGCTTTAGCTTTTTTGGCAGGAGCGGCTTCTTCAATAGCTTCCGCCTCTTCAGCAGTTTCTTGGGCATTCAAATTGTCAAAGTTCAAAAGGTCGTTTGCTTTTAACAGCTCATACCATTTCAACATTTTTTTCATGTCGCTCACATACACCCTATCTTCATCTAGTGCTGGGAATACGGTTTTGAAATAGGTTTTAATCGTTTGGTTATCGGCTTTTTTGCCATCAACAAGGGCAGTTGTTTTTTCACTGTCTTTAATGGCTTGTAATACTACATGAAGACGTACATTTTCATCAATCGTATAAATCTCAATGCTTTCAATAGGGGTTACATTGTGTACGCGAGCAGGGATAAATTTAGTGCTTTTGTCTGTAAGGTTGCGCACGATGGCTCCATCGCTCTTAGTGCTCAGCAGTTGAAACAAACCTCCGATTCCGGTTACGGCAACTATTTCTCTATATTCCATATGGTATTTTATTAAAGGGCTGCAAATGTAAAAATTTTATGCTTACCCCATCACTTTTATTTTCAAATTTTAGATTTAGGAACTTATCGTAACAAGGTAATATCTCCTTTGAGAAATATTTCTTTGTTTTTAAGGTTGCCACAAACCATCCGGAGCATATAATAATAAACACCCATTTCTTCTGCTTGTCCGTTGAAAGTACCGTCCCAGCCTTGGTTGAGGTTGTTGGTGCTGAATACCCTTTGCCCATAACGGTTGTAAATACTGAATTCTTTGATCATTACATCTCCTTTATAAAGGACTCTGAAAACATCATTATTGCCATCATTATTCGGCGTAAAGATATTGGGTATAGAAGGGGTGCAACAGTTGTCGTAATACACTTCGCTGGTCAATGAATCAGCGCATCCATTTATATCCTTTACCCACAAAGAATACAGACCATTGCTTAATCCACCAATTTGCACGGCGCTGCTATTGTTGAAGCTCCAACGATAGGAGTAGGGTTCTGTGCCTCCTTCTATGAGGGCGGTTATCCTACCATTTGTATCTATACCTGCACAGTCGTTGTGCACAACACTGGTATTGGCTTTTAGGAGTTGGGGTTGGGGTACAGTGACCTGAAATGTTTTAAAACATTTTGTCGTATCCAATACAGTGATGAAATAATTTTTCGAAACCAAATTTTTGTATAGCGCAATTCTGGTTGTGTCAGTACTATTTTCGAAGGTATATCTCAGTGGCGGATTGCCACCAGATGCGAATAGCTCAATCATCCCTTCGTTGGTTCCAAAACATTTGGTTGGATTGATGAGGGTGCTGTCTAGCTTTATTTTCGGATATCCTATGAGGCTGATTAAGCTGTCTACGGTACAATTATTGCTATCCTTTACGCTGACTACATACTTGGCTTCACGTAGCTTCTCGAAAAAATTGAGCGTACTAAAGTTGATCGAATTTAGGGCATAAGTGTAGGGCTTTATACCTCCCAATGCAGATAACAAGATGGAACCATCTGGATAATTTTCGCAGGTTGGGTTCACGATAGCCACCTTGTCAACCATCAGTTTTGTTGGCTCAGTAATAACTATGCTGCTATCCTTAATGCATCCTTTGGCATCTACTACTTTAACGAGGTAGCTGCCCGCTTTTATATTTTCGAGTAAAGGCGAGGACTGCAGTGGCGAGGCATCGTAGGCATATTGATAGCTAGGTGTGCCACCATTAGCCGTCACTAAAATAGTGCCGGTGGCGGCTCCATTACATAAGGGCGACTGCGCTTTGAGCGTGATAAAAAGCGGTTCGGGTTGATCAAGCGTAATGACAGTGTCATAGATACAGCCTTTAGCATCTTTTACTTGAAAAGAATATTTTTTAGAAATTAAGCCACTAAACAAACTGGCGCTGCTATGTGGTTTGGCATCTATTGAAAAGGTGTAAGGAGCTGTTCCATCAATACCTATAGCTGTTATGATGCCATCTGAATAAGCATTACAAGAAGGTTGTTGCAGTACTAATTTAATGCCCAGTTTTTTGGGTTGGCTAATGCTTGCAAGGGTATCTAAAAAGCAACCCATGCTGTCTTTGATTTTTAAGGTATATAAACTTGCAGGCAAAGAAGTAAAAATTCCTGAAGGGACAAATGGGCCCGCTGAAATCGAAAAGGTATAAGGGCTAAAGCCAATCGATGGAGACAAACTAATGACACCGTCATTGCCGCCAAAGCAGGATACGTTGACCGTGGCTATACCTGTCTTTAAACGCAGTGAGTCGCTAACCAAAGTAGTAATCGTCTTGCTGCAATTATTGCTATCGATAGCTTTAATGAGGTAGCTTCCTACCGCAAGGCTGTCAAATGTGCGCGAACTTTGTAGTATGCCAGAACTGTTTTTTTCAAACAAAAAAGCACCTGTGCCCCCAATAACTTCAATAGTGATCTTGCCGTTTTTGGTGCCATTACAAAGGTTCTTTTTGACAAAGGCTTTCAGGCTAATAGAATCAGGATTTGCAATCGTGATGATGGTATCCTTGATGCAATTGTTGGCATCTCTAATTTGAATGGTGTAAGTGCCGGCAGATAAAGCTCCAAACAGGCCAGAACTTCCAAAGCTGCCACTATTAATTCGGTATTGAAAAGGCGATAAGCCGCCACTGGCCAAAATATTGATGCCACCATCATTGCTAGCATAGCATTTGGGTCGCACGACTGTTGCCGATTGTATGTTTATGCTAGGAGGAGGATTGATGCTAAAGTTTATATTCGTGAAGCAACCGTTTGCATTCGTAAGGTTGAAGGTATAAGTGCCTACATCCAAGCTGTCTCTTTTGGTGCCGGTTAATCCTGTATGGGTTTTTACTAGGCTTGTTCCTTGAAAAATTTTAAGCAGCCAAGGACTTCCTGTGCCGCTAGGGATGACATCAAAGACCGCTTTTTGGGTACAAGTTGCTAGCGAAATGGTGTTGATGCTGAAGCTTGGTTTGGGTAAAATATTGATGCTGTATACAACGGTTTGTTTACTGCTTAAGGGGCAGGCATTATCTTGATAGGTGACATAAAAATAATAAGTGCCTGGAGCTACAGAACTGGTGTTCCATGAAAAGGCACAAGAGGGGCTTGTGGTATTATTGCCACTCACCGTCATCGTTGCACCTGCTGGTAAGCCTGCAATGCTGACGTTGATATTGTTCCCATCAGAGTCTACAGGGTTGATATTAAAGGTAAGAAGGCTATCATTTTTGCAGCTGTTGACCACGGTGCTACCACTAGTGGTGCCGCCTACAGCACTGGAGATGCTGCCCATTGGCGACCGATTGCTACAAGTAGATAGTACGATGAAATTCATTTCACGCATACTCGTGCCTATAATAGTAGTACCGCTATATTCAGTTACGCGATAGACAACAAGGGAAACTTGCGCCAAATTGGGCTTAAAGGTTAATTGACCTGTACTTGTACTAAAGGTGAAAGTACCTGTAGCGCATGCTAATGGTGCACTAGCACTATAGCCTGTTCGATAAGTAACCGTACTGCTGGGCGTGGTACTCGCATCTAAACCATCTACTAAACTATATACAAGACTGTCTGTAGTATTGGAATCCACAGCGCCAATATTGTATTCTTGATTTACATTAATACAAAAGAAAGGAGTAGGTATTGTAGTAAAGGTTGGGTTAGAATTTTGTCGCGTACTATTATTTAAGGTGGCTTCCATAGACATAATGCTACTGCCTGGTGATAATATATTTGAAATGGTAGAACTTCTTCCTGAGGATGTGCTTCCCAAAGAGCCTGTAGATCGAAACCTCCAAGAGCTTGAAGCGGATAG
>JAXITL010000118.1:0-3989 GCA_034680125.1 Chitinophagaceae bacterium | reverse complement strand
ATCAGCTTGGCTTTGGCTGCTAAGGCCTATGCCTTTATTAAGCGCCGTGGTTATGTGATTCCCGAAGATGTGCGTGCGATTTGTCACGATGTATTGCGCCATCGTATTGGGCTTACCTACGAGGCCGAAGCAGAAAACATCAACAGCGAAAATATCATCAACGACATATTGAATGCGGTAGAAGTGCCCTAGGCCGCCGTTTTCCCATAAAACTAAGGTGTAACCAGTACTCATCGTTTTTTTTAGAAACAATGATGCTCGTTACACCTTTCCAATTTTAAAGAAGTTATTCGTTGCTTAAACGAACAAAGGTTTGTTATTCACAATACCCTCAATTTTTTCAATTACTTCATTGGTCAGTAAGGGTAAAACCTCTAAGGCTTTCAAGTTTTCGAGTAATTGGGCTTCTTTAGTAGCGCCCAAAATAGCAGTGGTTACATTAGGATTGTGTATGCACCAAGCAATAGAAAGCGTTGCTGTAGTGGTGCCTAATTCATTGGCTACAAGGCTTAGTTGTTTCACTTTTTCTATTCGGTCGTCGGCGATGGTGCGGTCTTTGAGCCATTCAAAACCCTCCATCCCCAAGCGCGAACCTTGCGGAATGCCCTCATTATATTTACCCGTAAGTAATCCTGAACAGAGGGGGCTCCAAATGGTTGTTCCTAAGCCTATATTTTTGAAAACGGTCGTGTAATCACGCTCCATTTTGTCGCGCTCAAAAAGGTTGTATTGAGGCTGCTCCATTGCGGGTCCGATTAAGCGCAAATCTTTGGCTATCATATGGGCTTCTACTATTTCGGCAGCGGTCCATTCGCTCGTACCCCAATATAAAATTTTACCTTGCTGAATCAAATGGTTCATCGTCCACACCACCTCTTCAATGGGTGTTGTACGGTCTGGCCTGTGGCAAAAGAAAAGGTCGAGGTAGTCCATTTGCAGGCGTACAAGCGCTTCGTTACAGGCCTCTATTAGATGCTTGCGGCTAAGGCCTGTTTGATTAGGTTTGTTTTCTTTTCCACGGCTACCAAAAAAAGCTTTACTAGATACTGTGTAAGAGCTGCGTTCCCAGTTTTTTTGTTTCAAAATACGCCCCATCATTTTTTCGCTTTCCCCCAAAGAGTACACTTCGGCATTGTCAAAAAAATTGATGCCATTTTCGTAGGCAACACTCATCAATCTGTCGGCGGTTGTGTCTTCTATTTGCTTAGCAAAAGTTACCCAAGAGCCATAAGAAAGCACACTGAGTTCTAAGCCTGTTTTGCCCATTTTTCTGTATTCCATTGTTGTATTGTTTTTTTTACGATAAAAAGTTGCTGCAAGATAAGTGATCATGTTCAGCAGAAAAGAAGGATTTCTACAAAACAACAAAAGATTTTGATGATAGTTTTTTAAAATCATGGACACATATTATCGCAAAAGGTTGATAAATTGTTTTGCACCTTCAATATCGCCTTTGAAGACTATTTCGTCTTTGTGGAAAACCATAACTGTTGGGAAAGATAATATGCCTAATGTTTTACAAGTGTTTTTATCTCCAAATGCTATTGGAAAGCTATATTTTTTAGGTAGTAATTTTTTTTGCGCAACTACTGAATCATGAGGATGATATAAAACTTGGACTGAAATTACTTTAACAAAGCTACTTCCTTTATACTCTTCAGCCATTTTATCCAAAATGGGAAATTTTTCAAAACAAACAATACAACTACTTGTCCAAAAATCCAAGACAACATATTTGTTATTATATTTATTTTTATCGAAAGGCTGCCCATCAATTAAAATATGAAGATTATTGGGTAGTTTTTCAGAAATCTTAGAGCTAAATGCACCATATGAAGTGAAATGAGTAGCAAATGGGTGAAGGTATTTTAAACTAATAAACATGCCTAAGGAAAGTATAAACACGGATAAAATTATCCTTTTGAGGCTCTTTGTAAAACACTGATAAACAAAATGTATTGATAAAAGTTGGCATAGAATTCTAGGTAATGAATAAAAAGAGTCTTGCCAACCCTCAAATACTCTTACTAACATGTCCCAAAATAGCCAGTAAATAGACAGCTTAATATAAATCCATAACAAAGCCTTTTTATTTTGGGGCTTTGTTATGGAGAATATTATTATGCTAGAAAGTATTGCTATAACAATAGAAGCCAGATATTTAAATTCGGTATCTGTGATTTTAAAGTAACGACTTGCTTGTGCATATGCGATACCTGCTACTAATGGAACAAAAATAATCGTTAGCTCTTTTTTCATATTTATTTAAATTATTATACTAATAAGGAGGTATATAAGTAGTTGCCATTATGCCGCCAGAACAGCCACCTAAACACCTACTCGTGCCGAACAAGCCGCAATCGAATTTCGGATTACAGCCACTACTCTTATCGCAGCTTTCAACAAACCATTGGCATCCAACTGCCGACCTACAGTCGCAATCTTTTGTACCACCCCCACCTCCTCCCATGTATTGGGGCTTTGAACCATTTGCGGTTCTAATATAGTCGGACAAACGATTTAGCTCTGCAGGCATCAACAAGGTTTCTGCAATCAAAAATAATTTGACGGAGTCCCAACCAAATGTTTTCATTGCATTGCTACCCCAAGTATTCATCCATGATTCAAGTGGGGCGAGTGTGACACTGTCTTGATAAAAGCTTGGTTGGAGATAATTGTGTGCTATTAATAAATGATTTTTTTCGGCAACAGTTAGATTGGAGGAATCAATTGATAATTGTAATTTCTCTTTCCAAACATTGCATTTTTGTTCTGGAGTAAAGGTTCTGTAAATTGCCTTTTGAGAGTCTATCCCTAGAACGTTTGCGAGTTGCCGCCTATTATAATTTCCCAATTTTGCATTGTTTCGAGATGCCCATTCATTTATTTCTGCATTGCAACTGTACTGTTCATTATTGTTTTTTTTGTCACAAGAAAATAGAAGCATCATTGTTGCACAGGAGCACAATAAAATTTTGAATCTGTTTTTTTCGTTTACCATTGAAATTCCGTTTACGCCTCCTCCATTTTTAAAGGGCTATCAGAGGGCTTGGTTACTCCCTTCCGTAGAAACATTCTTTGTTTACTTTAATCTTTATATTCCTTTAATTTGGCTTGGATAGTTGTTGACATTTTTAAGAGCAACCGTCCTAAACTGTTGATGAAAGGTTATAAAATTGCAAAGTATTCCAAAGATGTATTCTTTTGGTTTTTATTTCAATAGTAAAGTTATTAATGAGATTATTTGAAATTACAGACAATTTTTGGTTTCTCAATGACTATTTTTGGTATGCCAATATTAAATCAATAAAAAGTGAATACCACACTAATACGCAAAACCATCAAAATGTTTCGGGAGCAATACCCGCTAACAATTGAGCAAATGGCTAATAAATGTAGTATGAGCGATCGTAATTATTTACGTATTGAAAATGGGGAAACGAAAAACTTGAGCATCGAGTTATTAAATAACATTGCAGAAGCGCTTGACATTTCAATCTTTGATTTAATACCACAAGAAAGCATAACGATAGAGAATGTTAATCAACAAATTGGGGGAAAAAACAATACCCACATCATTGTCAATAAAGCCCAGGCAGACCTTAAAGAAACATTAGATTTATTATTAGAACAACAAAGAGTTGCTTTAAAACTATTCGCTGAAACAATTACAGCACTTCAAAAACAAATTATTGACAGGTATTTTGTCAAGCCTTCAAAAGAAAAATAACAGCTTGCTTTTACATAAGTGTTATTAAATTTTGCCTTTCCTTTTAGGTTTAGTAATTTCGTGCGCACAAAAAGCTTTGTCTTTTTTCAGCATGTTCCATAAAACAAGATTTTTTTACGATGATTGAAATTAAAGTGCCTACCGTAGGCGAGTCCATTAGTGAAGTAACTTTAGTGCAATGGCTCAAAGCCGATGGCGAATGGGTAGAGCGTGATGAATTGCTTTGCGAAATGGAATCCGAGAAAGCAACATTTGAACT
>JAXITL010000117.1:0-4006 GCA_034680125.1 Chitinophagaceae bacterium | reverse complement strand
TGGCGGCGCTAATGCTCAAAACATTTGCTCCTGTGCCATTAAACACAAAATGCACGGACACATCTGCTTCAAAAACTTTGCAAAACAATTGTACGGTTTCTTGTGTTAGGGAATCATTCCCATAAGAGCCCGCATGGTCTATATTCGCATCCATTATGGCATTCATTACTTGCGGCAATACACCCGCATAATTATCAGAGGCAAAAGATTTCATTGTTTAAAAATAGGGAAATGCTCAATGAGATTTCAAAAATTATTCCTGAATCACTAACCTCTGACCCTGCAGAGCAATCCGCAACCAAAACACAACGCTGTCATCCTGTAAGGATCTATACACGATGCACAACAAAATTTTCACGCTTTCGTCATTGCGAAGAACTAAGCAATCTAATACGTGGTTTATTCTTGTTAAAACAAAGATTGCTTTGTCGTCGTGCCTCCTCCGCGCAATGACGCATGTGGATTTTTGGCTATTGATTTTTAGAGTGGCTCCAAAGATGCAATCTTTGAAGAGCCGTGTTTGCAGCGTTGAAAATTAAATAGAGCTAGTGAGCATGCAGATTGCAAATCCGCTTTATCTATACTTCGGGATGCCCTACCGAACATCACGAAGAGCGGCGTGTATGCGTGAGGCCCACCTGTATGACTTTTTCGCGTGAGGGATGGGCAAGGTGGCTGCCCTAGTAGCCAGCACAAAGTGCCGAAGCGAAGCGGAGCCTGTAGCAGCCCGACCCAAAAATAGTTTTGTCAGGCTGAGCGGAGACGAAGCCTTGCGCAAAGCTGTTTTTGAGGCACGCCCGAAAGAAATATTTTGAATAACTATCTACTCTGCCAACATAGCCAAAAATTCCGCCTCGCTCAGTATCGTGATTGTTCCGAGTTTTTTGGCCTTATCAAGTTTCGAGCCTGCATCTTCGCCTACTACCAAGTAGTTTAATTTGCTACTTACACCACTCAATAATGTTGCGCCTTTGGCTTCGGCTTTGGCTTCGGCTTCGCTGCGTTTCATTTGCGATAGGGTGCCGGTAAACAAAAATGTTTTGCCTTCAAATGCACCACCAGCTTGTATTTGCTGCGTTTGTTGGTTGATGAGGTTAATGCCCATTTCTTCGAGCAGGTCTATGATATGTCGGTTTTCGGGTGAGGCAAAAAAGTGAACAATAGAGGCGGCAACTTTGGGGCCTACATCATCCAATGACTTTAGTTTTTCTTCGTCCCAATCATAAAAATCACGTAACTGTGTAATGCTGCGTGCCAAATTTTTAGCGGTGGTTTCGCCCACATGGCGGATGCCCAAGCCAAAAATAACCCGAGCTAAATGTTGGCTTTTAGAAGCTTCGATTGCCGCTTGCAAATTGGCAATTGACTTTTCTTTAAACCCTTCGAGCTGCGCTACTTTTGCCCAATCGATTCTGTAGAGGTCGGGTATGATTTTGAGCAAGCCTAAGTCGAAAAATTTCTGCACATTGGATTCGCCCATACCTCTAATGTCCATCGCATCTTTGCTGCAAAAATGAATGATGCGCTCCACTACTTGTGCTGCACAAGCTATATTGATACAACGCCAAACGGCTTCATCTGCAGGCTTTTCCAATAATTCGTTACATACAGGACAATGTGTTGGGAAGATGATTTTTTGTTCCGTACCCTCACGCAATTCGGCTAATGGTTTTACAATATAAGGGATTACATCGCCTGCTCTTTCTACCAAAACCGTGTCGCCAATATGAATGTCTTTTTCACGCACCACATCTTCGTTAAACAAAGAAATAGAACTCACCATCGCACCGCCAATATTCACAGCATCTATCTTGGCAACAGGTGTAATAGAACCAGTGCGTCCCACTTGAAATTCTACCGCACGAAGCTTACTGGTGGCTTGTCTGGCCTTGAATTTATAAGCCACTGCCCAACGTGGATGATGCGCCGTCATGCCCATTTTTTCTTGTTGCGCAATGCTGTTTACCTTAATAACTAATCCATCAATTTCATAAGGCAAATCATCTCTGCGTCCTTCAAATTCAGAGCAATATTGAATGACAGCCTCGATGCTATCAAACGTTTTTAGCTCTTTGGCCGGTGTGGGAAAACCAATGCTGTATAGCCATTGCAGCGAATCAAAATGGGTATTTAATGCACTGGGTTTTGCATCATTGTTATAAAAGCTCACATCGCTAATATGGTAAACAATGGCGGATAATTTTCTTTTGGCTACTTCATTAGGGTCGAGCATACGCAGTGTACCCGATGCTGCATTGCGTGGATTGGCCAAGGGTGCTTGCCCTTCATGGGCACGATGTTTATTGAGCTCTGCAAATGTGTTTTTATGAATCACCACTTCGCCCCGGATTTCTATTTGTTGCACATTTGATGCTTCAAAATTGGTGGCAAGCGGAATGGATTTTATTTGTTTTGCGTTTACGGTAATTTCTTCGCCCTGCACGCCATCGCCACGTGTGGCGGCACGGGTTAGTTTTCCGTTTTCGTAAATGAGTGAAATGCTCGCGCCGTCGTATTTGGGCTCAACACAATAAATGATTTGTTCATTAGGTAATAATCCTGCACAACGCTTTGCCCAATCTTGCAAATCTTCTGCATTGTAGGTATTGTCGAGGCTGAGCATGGGCACTAAATGTGCCACGGTAGGCAGTCTTTCGGAAATGCCATAAGCGACACGCTGTGTGGGTGAATCATCGCTTTGAAGACTTGGATTTTCGGCTTCAATTTTTTTGAGCAAAGCAAATAGTTGGTCGTATTCTGCATCGGTGAGTAAGGACTCACTCTCTACATAATAGCGCCAATCGGCATAGGTGATAATCTCCCGCAATTGTTTGGCGAGTATTGCAGCATCCATATCGGCATTAGCTAAAATGTCTTTTGCTTGAGCGAAAATCCTTTGTTGGTCTTGTGCGGTGTACATATTATGCTGTGCAAATTTTACAAATAACGGCATTGCAAACCTAAATAAAGCAAGGCATAAAAATGGCCTTGCAATTCAGTAATATTGCATTTCAAAAATATAATCGGCTACATGAAGCAAATATTTACCACCCAAATGGACAATACGGTCAAAATAATCACGACTATAGTGCATTTTGCTATTTTGCCCATACCCATTGTTTTGTATTTTCAGGCAGGTATCGAACGAGCTTTATTGAATGTATTGATATTGGGTGTTCTGTTTTCGCTTAGCTATGTATTGCGTCCCTATCAATATGTTATTGATGAGTTGGGTATTAGCGTTCATAAACAATTATGGCCCAAAAAGATTCCCTTTCACAATATTGCCTCCATTGAAACGATTGCTTACAAAGAGCTCAAAGTAAGGCTAAGGCTTTGGGGTTCGGGCGGTTTGTGGGGTTGGTTTGGTTTTTTTCTTTCGGCTGAGTATGGCACATTGAATATGCAAATCACGGAGAAGAATAATTTATTGCTGGTGACTACAAAGGATGAAAAATATATTGTTTTGAGTCCAACACAAGTTATCGCATTTGCCGAAGCAGTAAAAAAGGGGATGAAGCAAAATCTCCAAAAGCAGGAATCCAAATAGTAGATACTAAAAAGCCACCTTTTCCGTTCATTAATTTCTTTTGAGGGCTTGGGGCCTAATGCTTATCTTTGACAGTCAAATTTTTTATATAAACCAGCTATTTATTTAGTTATTCCATTTTATGCGTAAAATTTTAAGTTTTGTGAGCCTCTTGGTTTGCATAAATATCACCACTGTCGTTGCACAGTCTACTTCTACTACCGGGGCTATCAAAGGTTTTGTGTATGAAAAAGGAACGGGTGAGGCTTTGGGAACTACCAATATATTTGTCAAAGGCACTAAAATGGGTGCGCAAACAGATGCAAATGGCTATTTTACAATTGGACAGCTGGCGCCAGGACAATATACTTTATTCGCAACGTCTTTTGGATATGATACTGCTTTTGCAACTGTAAAAGTTGTGGCCAATGATTTTGTAACCAAGAAATTTTACCTCGATTCAAAAGGATTGGAACT
>JAXITL010000116.1:0-4121 GCA_034680125.1 Chitinophagaceae bacterium | reverse complement strand
TTTATTGCCCGATACCGCAAAGACAAAACAGGTAATTTAGATGAGGTACAAATTCAAGCAATTGAAGATGAAGCTAAATTGCAAAAAGAATTTGCCGAGCGTAAAGCCTTTATTGAAAAAACTATAGGGGAGCAAGGGAAAATGACCGAAGCATTACAAGGCAAAATTAATGCGGCATTGACCATTGCCGTGCTCGAAGATATTTATTTGCCTTACAAGCCAAAACGTAAAACAAAAGCGCAAACCGCCAGAGACAATGGATTGGAGCCTTTGGCCTTAAAGATTTTTGCACAAGAAAATATCGAGCCGCTTACCGAAGCTCAAACCTATATTACAGAATTGGTTAAGAGCGCTGATGAAGCTTTACAAGGAGCCCGCGATATCATCGCGGAGATGGTCAATGAAGAGGCCAATGCCCGTGCTAAAATGCGGAAGTTTTTTGAAGATACTGCTACCGTGCAGAGTAAAGTGCTGGCCGATAAAGAAGTGGAAGCTGCCAAATTCAAAGATTATTTTGCGTTTTCTGAGCCGATTTCTAAAATCCCCTCACATCGTATGTTGGCCATCCTTCGTGGGTTTATGGAAGGTTATTTAAAAATGGATATTGCTCCCTTAGAGGAGCTTGCTATAGAAAAACTGGAAGCGCATTTTATTCATCATCACAATGCCACTAAGGAACAATTGCAAAAAGCAATTAAAGATGCTTATCGACGCCTATTACAACCCAGTCTCGAAAGTGAATTTAGAATGGCATTGAAAACCAAAGCGGACGAAGAGGCCATTAATGTGTTTGCCGAAAACCTCCGCCAGTTGTTGCTTTCATCGCCTGTTGGCAGTAAAAAAATATTAGCCATTGATCCAGGCTATCGCACAGGCTGTAAGGTGGTATGCCTTGACGAAACGGGTGCCTTGAAAAAAACAGAGCTCATTTATATCCACGAAAAAAACAACAAATTGCTCGATGCTGAGCATAAAATCCGCACGCTCGTGCAGCAATTTGCTATAGAAGCTTTTGCTATTGGTGATGGAACTGCTGGACGCGAAACAGAGCAATTTATTAAAGGACTTCAACTGAATTTGCCTGTTTATTTGGTTAATGAAGATGGCGCCTCTATTTATAGTGCTTCTGAGATTGCGCGTGAGGAATTTCCTGAACAAGATATTACTGTTCGCGGCTCTGTAAGTATTGGTCGAAGATTGATGGATCCTTTAGCAGAATTAGTCAAGATAGATCCTAAGAGTATTGGTGTAGGTCAATATCAGCACGATGTCAATCAAACTCGATTAAAGGAAAAACTAGACCAAACGGTAGTGAGCTGTGTTAATTTGGTCGGTGTCAATGTAAATACGGCCAGCAAGCATTTGTTGAGTTATGTCAGTGGAATTGGCCCTTCGATTGCCGAAAATATTGTACAATACCGCAATGAAATTGGCGCCTTTAAAAGCCGAAAACAGCTATTGAAAGTGCCGCGCTTGGGCGCAAAAGCTTATGAGCAATGTGCTGGATTTTTGCGTGTGAAAGGCGGTGAACATCCACTGGATGCTAGTGCTGTGCACCCCGAATCTTATGCAGTTGTAGAGCAGATGGCCAAAGATTTGAATGCTACAGTGCAGGAATTGATGGCTAATGAACATTTATTGGACAATATTGTGCCCCATAAATATGTGAACGAAAGTCTTGGTGCACTTGGTGTACAAGATATTCTTAAAGAACTAAAGAAGCCAGGACTTGATCCGAGGAGTGAGGCTCAGTCTTTTGAATTTGCGCCCATATTTGGCATTGAAGATGTATATGTGGGCATGATAGTGCCCGGAATGGTCACCAACATTACTCGTTTTGGCGCCTTTGTAGATATTGGTGTAAAACAAGATGGCCTGGTGCATGTTTCAGAAATTGCTCATAAATACATAAGCGACCCCAATGAACTGCTCAAACTCAACCAGGCTGTGCGGGTAAAAGTTACCGAAGTCGACATTGTACGCAAACGAATAGCCTTATCCATCAAGCAAACCGAGGAAGCGCCTTTGCGCAGTAGTCAGCCCAAACAGGCTAATTTTAAAAAGGCCCCAAGCCAAGCCGCATCCAAAGAAATGAATCTAAATGATGCGCTGAGCGCGTTAAAGCAAAAGTTTGGTAAATAAGTTATTGAGTTTCCCTTTTGCCCAATTTTCTTTAACTTCGTTAAGGTACTTTAATCATTAAATTGAAAACCATGAAAAAAATATTTTTTCTTTTGTGTTTGTTTTGTTCAGTTGCTGTGGTTCAAGCCCAAAACACGTACAACAGCAGTGGTAGAGCAGTAGCTAAAAAACCGGTTAAACAAAAAGGTTTTGATAGGGACAATCTTGTTTTGGGTGGCGACTTTCGCTTTAATGGTGGAACGGGCTATTTAAGTGCAGGATTAGCACCCACCATTGGCTATAAACTCTTTACCGATTTTTATGCAGGTGTAAAAATCGGCTATAGTTATGACCGGTATAGGGTAGATCCTAGCTTACTCCCCGCTGGTTCTGAATCTAATCTGCTGACCTACAATACCTTTAGTGGTGGTATTTGGGCTAGGTATCTCTTTATGGAAAGCATTTTTGTGCATACCGAATTCGAGTACAATATTTTTGATAATTATTTTTTTAATGATCTAACAGGCTTATTAGAGAAAAAAAAGGTTGAATCGCCAAGTGCTTTATTGGGTGTAGGTTTTCGCCAGCCCGTTTCAGATAGAATCAGTTTTAATGCCACAATTTTATTTGATATTCTAAATGATCCCAATAGTTATTACACCTTAAGTGGTAAAGGAGGATTTGATTATAGAATTGGGGTATTAATTGGGTTTTAAAAACATTTTTTATTTTTTGAAAAGACTTTGTTCCTCGGATGTAAAATACCGAACAAGGTCTTTTTGATTCAGTGATATTTAAAGCTAAGCGATTCATTTTTATTATTCATTTTTTATTTTGATTTAATGCTCATTGCTATTATCCTCGCCTATTTTGCTTTATTGTTAGGCATTGCATTTTATACTTCACGTAATTCTAATAACGAATCTTTTTTTATCGGAAATCGAAAGTCCAATTGGATGCTTGTCTCCTTTGGGATGATAGGTACTTCGCTTTCTGGTATGACCTTTATATCGGTGCCTGGAAAAGTAGGTGGCAGTGGTTTCGAATATTTTCAATTAGCAATCGGGTTTTGGTTAGGGTATTTTGTGGTGGCCTATGTGTTATTGCCGCTTTACTACAAAATGCAGTTAACCTCTATTTATACCTATCTCGATAATCGATTGGGTACCGGAGCCTATAAAACGGGCTCAATGTTCTTTATCCTATCGCGCACAATGGGGGCTACCTTAAGATTGTATTTAGTCATTAAAGTTTTAGAACAGTTTGTCTTGAAGGAAATTGGCATTTCATTCGAATGGACTGCTGTATTGATCATGGTATTGATCTTGTTATACACCTTGCGAGGAGGGGTAAAAACCATTGTTTGGACCGATACTTTACAAACAACCTTTATGCTCTTGGCATTGGTTATCTGTGTAGGGTTTATGTTGGGGCAATTAGACCTTAATCTCAATACGGCTTGGGAGGCTATGTCAGCGCATAATTATACCCATACCTTTAATACACATATTCTGGAAAGCAATCATTTTCTAAAGCAAATTATTGGAGGGGCATTTATCACCATTTCCATGACAGGACTTGACCAAGAAATGATGCAAAAAAACATCAGTGTAAGCAGACTTAAAGATGCACAGAAAAACATGCTGGTATTTGGATTTGTACAAATGTTGGTTGTTTTTATTTTTCTTGCTCTAGGCGGACTATTATCGCTTTATGCAGCTAAACAGGGTATTTTGGCCAGTGGCGATGCTTTATTCCCCACCATTGCGGTACAAAGTGGCTTGCCCATTTTTGTTACGATCATTTTTTTGGTAGGATTAATTTCTGCTTTGTTTCCCAGTGCAGATGGTGCACTTACTGCGCTTACCTCCTCTTTTTGTATAGACATTATAGGCTTAAAAAGAAATGAAAATTGGACAGAAAAAAAGAAAGCTACTATTCGGTATGCCGTACATTATTCCTTTGCCATTTTATTTCTTCTGTGTGTCTTTTTCTTTCGG
>JAXITL010000115.1:0-4165 GCA_034680125.1 Chitinophagaceae bacterium | reverse complement strand
GAACTTGCATAAAATGTATGGGCCGGGTTTATTTGAAAGTGTTTATGAAGAGATTTTAAATTATGAATTACAACAAGCAGGATTGTTAGTAGAACGACAAAAGCCAATACCTGTGATTCATAATGAACTAAAAATGGAAATTGGTTTTAGGGCAGATTTGGTAATTGACAGAAAAGTTATCATTGAAATTAAATCAGTTGAGGAATTGGGAAAAGTTCATTACAAACAGGTAATTACTTATTTGAAATTGACGAATTGTAAATTGGGATTACTAATCAATTTCAATGTTGATTTATTAAAAGATGGTTTTCATAGGGTGGTAAACCAATTATAAAATATTAAAATTGCGCCTTTGCACCTTTGCGTCTTAGCGTGAATAAATTAAATAGCGTCTCGGCGCGATATTAGAAATAGCAATGAGTGACAACATTAAAGTAACAATAGACAACATTACCATTGAAGTGCCTGCGGGAACTTCAATATTGGAAGCTGCACGCAAAGTAGGCGGAGCAGTAGCCCCACCGACAATGTGCTACTATAGCCATCTTCAAGGTAGTGGCGGTAAATGCCGTACCTGTTTGGTAGAGGTAAGCAAAGGTTCTGAAAAAGACCCGCGCCCCATGCCCAAATTGGTAGCAAGCTGCCGCACCGGTGTCATGGATGGTATGGAAGTAAAAAGCATGACTTCGGAAAAAGTAATTGACGCCCGTAAAGGGGTTACAGAATTCCTTTTGTTGAATCATCCTTTGGACTGCCCTGTATGCGACCAAGCTGGTGAATGTCATTTGCAGGATCTCGGTTACGAGCATGGCAAAGAAGGTACCCGTACCGAATTCGAGCGCCGTACTTTTGAGCCCGAAGATATTGGGCCAAACATACAGTTGCATATGAACCGTTGTATCATGTGCTTCCGCTGTGTCTTTACTGCCGAGCAATTGACCGATTATCGCGAGCATGGAATCTTGGATAGAGGTGAGCATGCCCGTATCAGTACTTGCATCAGTAAATCATTGGATCATGACTTTATTGGTAATGTGATCGATGTTTGCCCTGTGGGTGCATTGACCGACAAAACATTCCGTTTCAAACAAAGGGTATGGTTTACAAAACCTGTAGATGCCCATCGTAATTGTACTAATCCTAAATGTTGCGGAGAAGTGCGTTTGTGGATGCGTGGTGAAGAGGTGTACCGAGTAACAGCGCGCAAAGATGAATGGGGCGAGGTAGCCATTGCGAGCAATGGTAAGCCTGGTTGGATTTGCAATGAATGTCGTTTTGAAAAAAAGAAAACAAGCGATTGGGTAATCGAAGGTCCAAGCAATATCAGTCGCCATAGCGTAATATCGCAAGGGCATTATGATAAAACCGTTCACGAGCCACAAATCGGAATGCTAGCCGAAGTAATCGGCAAACAACCGATAATGAAAATGGACATCCACGATGTCAGTGATGTGAACAAACCCAATAGGCATTTAAGTCAGATTGACGGACCCGCACATTCTGAGGATTTTAAATAGCAGAAAGAAGCATTAATTTTTACGAACTAATTACATTTGCGCACAATGATTTTATTAGAAATAGATTGGTTTTTTATTTTGAGCAAAGGCGGGCTCATTATGGCCATCCTCCTTACTTCCTTTGGGGTGGCGGCTTATGCAACTTGGGGCGAACGTAAAGTGGCCGCAGTAATGCAAGATCGTTATGGCCCTAACCGTGCCGGTCCTTTCGGATTGTTGCAACCTTTGGCCGATGGTTTGAAGCTGTTTATGAAAGAAGAAATCATCCCAACCAATTCTACCAAATTTCTCTTTATGCTGGCGCCATTTTTATTTATGGTCACCGCATTAATGACAAGTGCGGTTATCCCTTGGGGTCCAGATATTGCTTTGGCCGATGGCAAAGTTTTTTCCCTGCAAGTAGCTGATATTAATATTGGTATCCTTTTCGTTTTTGGTGTAGTGAGTTTGGGTGTCTATGGCGTAATGATTGGTGGTTGGGCTTCTAACAATAAATTTTCTTTGTTGAGTGCCATTCGTTCGGCTTCGCAATCGATTTCTTATGAATTGGCAATGGGTATTAGTTTAATCGCCTTGCTGATGTTGGCGGGCTCTCTGAGCTTGCGCGAAATTGCACAACAACAACACGGTTTTTGGGACGATGGTTATTTTACTTGGAACTTTTTCAAGCAACCATTAGGCTTTATCATCTTTTTCACCTGCTCAATGGCCGAAATGAACCGTGCGCCATTTGACCTTGCAGAGTGCGATTCTGAATTAAATATGGGATATCACCTCGAGTATTCTTCTATGAAACTCGGTTTGTTCTTGTTTGCCGAATACATCAATATGTTTATCGGTTCGGCAGTGATGGTGACTTTATATTTTGGTAGCTATAATTTTCCCGGAATGGATGCGCTTGCCGCTTCCGTACCAGCGATATTATTTACCGTTATTTGCGTTTCCGTATTTTTTGCCAAAATCACAGGGATGATTCTACTGATCATGTTTATACGCTGGACATTGCCCCGTTTCCGCTACGACCAATTGATGAATCTGGGTTGGAAATCTTTGATACCATTGGCCTTGTTGAATATGCTGATTACAGGTGTAACCGTATTGTGGAAACCACTGTGCGATTATTTTACTCATTTATAAAAAACGGAGAAGAGGAAAATGGAAAAACTAACGAAACGTGCGGCGCCCATAGATCGCAGCCCGATGACGCTCAAAGAGCGGATATACCTTCCTGCTTTGCTCAAAGGTATGAGCATCACCGTAGGTCATATTTTTAAAAAGAAGGTAACTGTTCAATATCCCGAAGAAACCCGTTCTTTCAGTCCGGTATTCCGTGGCTTGCATGTACTCAACCGCGATGCGGAAGGCCGTGAAAACTGTACTGCTTGCGGATTGTGCGCTGTAGCTTGTCCAGCCGAAGCCATTACTATGGAAGCTGCAGAAAGAAAAGCAGACGAAAAACATTTGTACCGCGAAGAAAAATATGCTGCGCGATATGAGATCAATATGTTGCGTTGCATTTTTTGTGGTGCCTGCGAAGAAGCTTGTCCTAAAGACGCCATTTATCTTTCGGAAACAGTAATGCCAGCCAATTTTACCCGCGAAAGCTTTATCTATAAGAAAAAGGATATGCTGATTCCTCACCCTAAAAAAGATCAAAAAGCATAATTATAGCAATGGATATTTTACAAATAATTTTTTGGATACTCACCGTTATGGCTATAGGATGCGCACTGGGCGTGGTCCTCAGCCGAAACCCTGTGAATAGCGTTATCTTTTTGATTCTTACTTTCTTTGCCATTTCGGGTCATTACCTTTTGCTCAATGCGCAGTTTTTGGCTATTGTAAACATCATTGTTTATGCAGGTGCCATCATGGTTTTGTTTCTCTTTGTCATTATGTTGATGAACCTCAATGCCGATACCGAACCACAGAAAAGTTGGCTGGTACAATTGGCAGGAGTGGTGTCTGGCGGTACTTTGTTTTTAGTGATTATAGCTGCTATTAGCAAAGCCAATTTGTTGGGCGTCATCAATAAAGAAACCACCAATATTGGTTTGATAAAAGTATTGGGACAAGTATTGTTCAAACAATATGTTTTGCCTTTCGAAATCAGTTCAGTGCTCTTTTTGAGCGCCATGATTGGTGCCATTGTGATTGGCAAAAAAGACATGGAATAAGCACCCACATTATGTTCATTTAAAAATATTTTTATAAAATGCCGATTCAATATTACCTATTCCTTAGCCTTGCCCTTTTTTGTATAGGCATCATGGGAGCCCTGATGCGCCGCAATGCCATCATTATTTTTATGAGCATCGAATTGATGTTGAATGCCGTAAACTTATTACTAGCAGCATTCTCCAAAATGTACAATGATAGTGCCGCACAGATTTTTGTATTCTTCATCATGGTGGTAGCAGCGGCAGAAGTAGCCGTTGGTTTGGCCATTATCGTAATGGTGTATCGTAAAGTACATTCGGTGGATGTCAATATCCTCAACCGATTGAAGCATTAATCATTCATAATACAAACAAGTTTTTGGCGCATAATGCTCCTTCTTGAAATTTACTTTTAAAGCATAATATGATACAGTTAGCATACTTAATTCCTTTGTTTCCCTTGATTGGTTTTTTAATCAATGGTCTTGG
>JAXITL010000114.1:0-4228 GCA_034680125.1 Chitinophagaceae bacterium | reverse complement strand
TCTGGGAAGGGCCAATCAACAATAAAATCAGAAGCTGATATTGAAAAAGCTTGGCAATATGCTGTAGAGGGCACTCGAGGAGATATTATAGAAGTCATTGTTGAGGGATTTGTGCACTTTAATTCCGAAATAACCTTATTGACAGTGGCGCAAAACAAGGGTCTCCCTACCCTATTTTGTGCACCCATTGGGCACAGGCAAGAGCGCGGTGATTATCAAGAAAGTTGGCAACCGGCTATCATCAATGAAGAGGCTTTAAAAGAAGCACAGCGTATGGCCGAAAAGGTTACCAAAGCTTTGGGCGGTGCAGGTATTTTTGGTGTAGAGTTTTTCCTAGCCAATGATGGAGTCTATTTTTCAGAACTATCACCAAGGCCACACGACACAGGAATGGTAACGCTAGCAGGCACCCAAAACTTCAATGAATTTGAACTGCATTTACGCGCTATCCTAGGTTGGCCTATTGCGGAAATTACCCTTGAAAAAGCGGGTGCGAGTGCGGTAATTTTAGCTAGTGATAATAGCAGCAATCCAACATTCGAAGGAATTGAAAAAATTGCTGCCTTACCTAAAACCGATTTTCGATTATTTGGCAAACCAACATCTAGACCTTACCGCAGAATGGGTGTTGCCTTAGTAAATGCACCACTAGGTGCAGATATTAAAATGGTAGTAGAAGATGCAAAAAAAGCTGCGGGATTAGTAAAGGTAATCCACTAAATGATTGGTATGATCAGTCCGAATTTCAAAAAATTTAAGAATATTGTTTAGACTAATAGAGAAGAAGACCTTTTGTTTTTATTAGCTTTGCCACTTAGAAGTGTTAAAAAAATCGTTCCATATTGTCCTTGTTGCTTGCCTTTCGGTATTGTTGGTCTTCGGATCAACAGCCAAAGAGTTTGTGCATTTGTTTGCACAACACGAGGATACGACTCACAGGCACGAACACGTCTGCCCTCCTGGCGAAGCACATTTTGAGCAAGAACATCACCATTGTTCTTTCCTACATTTTGTGCTAGAACCTTTTGCCAATGACGCATTTGTACCAAGAATCATTTGTTTTACGAATGATTTTCAAACGGCAAAAAATAGTTTGGCTCAAGCCAAATTTATCCCAAGGTCTATAGACCAAATTTGCCTAAGAGGTCCGCCCGCCAAATTGGTTTAGTATTCTCTATTTCAGCACAATATTCATTTTGCATTTGATGTCAAATTGAATCATTGCTGCATTTCCTTGTACATTTATCCATTCAGGTATGATTCGTCATTGGCTGTTCACAGTATGTCTTTTACTGTGCAGCGCATCTTTGCAAGCCCAAGACACTTGTGGCCTTTCGGTAACCATTAGGGTAACCGAAGAACACAATGCTGCGCCTATACCTGACCTAATGTTGTACTTTATCGAGAACAAAATGAACGTACAAACAGACGAAAATGGGGAAGCTGTAATGAATCATATTTGTCCTGGACTGTACCACATCCATACACATAGTTACGAAATACAGGATACAACACTGGCCCTAAACATTACAAAAAGTGGCTTGTATAAATTAAAACTCAGCCATGCTACCCAAACGCTTAACCTTGTTGAAATCCGCGATAAAAGTGAAAAGGTTCTATTGCAAAATAAAGAGCAATTGAATAGTAAAATGCTCCAAGCAAATAGCGGCAAAACCATCAGTGAGCAACTCAAAAACATAAATGGCCTGAGCACACTCAATAATGGCGCAACCATTTCGAAACCTGTTATTCATGGACTGCATAGCAACCGTATATTGATGCTCAATAATGGTATCCGTCAAGAAGATCAGCAATGGGGAAGCGAACACGCCCCTAATATTGACCCCTTTATAGCGAATCAAGTAACGGTGCTTAAAGGTGCTGCAGGTGTGCGATATGGCACTGATGCCATTGGCGGTGTAATATTGGTAGAACCCAAAGCCATCAGAGCAGAAAATGGCTGGGGTGGAGAGCTAAACATTGCTGGCTTTAGCAATAACCGTATGGGTGTTGGTTCAGCTATGGTAGAACATCGCTTTTCAAAAATGCCCTCTTTGGCCTTTAGACTGCAAGGTTCGGCAAAGCAAGCGGGTAATTACCAAATACCTGGAGGCATTTGGGTGGGGAATACTGGTGTTAAGGAAAACAACTTTTCTGGAACACTTGTTTATACCAAAGCACATAGTGGGGCCGAAGTTTTTTTTAGTCATTTTAATAACACATTGGGTATTTATAGAGGCTCCCACACAGGTAGTCAGCAAGATTTAACCAATGCCATTAACAGCAGCAAACCATTGTTAGCAGCAGATTTTACCTATGCTATTGAAAGACCGCGCCAAGTGGTAAATCATCAATTATTAAAAGTAAAAGCATACTTAGATAATCAATGGGGTTTATGGAATGTCGTTTATGCCTATCAAAATAACTACCGCCAAGAATATGATGTACTGCGCACGGATAATGGTAAAGCACAACTAAACCTTCGATTAAATACGCATAGCCTCAATCTGAATATGCAACATAAAAAAATGAAGCATTTTACGGGCCAATTTGGTGTAGATGGTTTGTATCAGCACAACACCTTTAACGAGGGTGATAGGGTTTTTATTCCTAGCTATTATGCCTACTCTGCAGCAGCATATGCCATTGAGCGCTATTCCAAAAACAATTGGACCATAGAAGCAGGACTGCGTTGGGATTATAAACATTATGAAATGTACAACCCCGAAGGGGTCCAACTCAACAATGTGCGTTATTTATTCGATTACAGCAATCCATCGGCAACGCTAGCCCTAAAAAAGAGCATAACAGAACGATGGGAATGGACAGCAACCTTGGCCAATGCTTGGCGTGCACCACAATCGCCCGAGTTATTTAGCGCAGGATTTCATCAAGGAGGGGCAAGAATAGAATATGGCAATAAAAACCTCAATCCAGAGCGCTCCTATAGCCTAAACATTGGTAGCCATATTGCTGCTACCAACAAATGGACTATAGACGCAAGCCTATATGCACAGTCTATCCAAGATTTCATTTATTTAAAACCTGCTGCCGAGATTCTTACCATTAGAGGCTATTACAAAACCTTTAATTATGTGCAAACCAACGCACTGTTGAGTGGTATGGATTGGAGTACATGCTACAATTGGAATAAACATTGGCGAAGCGAAGCCAAAATATCTCTTCTTCGGGCAAGGGATAGAAGCCAAAAAGAATGGTTGATATTAATGCCCAGTGACCGATTGAGTATTGGAACTAAATATACTTTCGACCTCGGAGAACACTTAAAAGAAGGCTATTTAGGATTAGATGCCCAATATGTGTCGCAACAAAAACGGGTACCTAACAATTTCGACCAAATAGATTATCCTCGCCCACCTGCAGCTTATTATTTGGTGCATGCAGAAATAGGTGCAAGCATTTATTTGGGTAAACAAATGGTTGACTGCAGCATCAGTGCCAACAATTTATTGAACGCAACATACCGAGACTATATGGATATCTTTAGGTATTTCGTAGACCAGCCCGGGCGAAATATTGCACTGCGCCTAAGGATTCCTTTTCAGTAAAAAGTAAAAATCATTTCACAACAAACAATTTCTTAAAAAACTAAAAATATTAAACAATGAAAAAACTAACAATAATTTCAATGGCTACAATGGTAGCAATTATGGGTTCAATGGCTTCTTGCAAAAAAAATGACCCACCCAAACCAGACGAGCAAGAATTGATTACTACTGTAAAAATCCAAGTGAATGAAGAGTTTTCAAGTTCTGTACAAACTTATGAATACAAAGTAGAGAACGGTTTTGGCGGAAGTGGCGGAACAATTAAAATTGACACACTCAAGCTTAAACCCAATACCAAATACAGTGCGGTATTGACGGTGCTCAATGAAAAAGCAAACCCTGTACAAGACATCACTGCAGAAATTCTAGAAAAAGGGTATGAGCATTTATTTTTGTTTAGCTCGAACCCCAGCGCTGGTGCTGGTTCGGTGAGTGCCACAAATGGTAATAAAGATAAAAATGGCGCCCCACTCAATCAGACTTTTACCCTCAATACCAATGCGACTGGTACTGGGAAATTTCAGGTCGTTCTCCTACATGAACCGAGCAATAAAAATGCAATTATCATAAGTGCTGCTGGTGGCGAAACCGATTTAGATGCCACCTTTCCTGTGCTGATACAATAGTTTTTTTGATCAACAGGCATCAGAATGCCCATC
>JAXITL010000113.1:0-4251 GCA_034680125.1 Chitinophagaceae bacterium | reverse complement strand
ATGGAGCAAAAACAACGTAGTCATACCAAGTGCAACTAGTAGCACTTATGTAGTGACCACTACAGGGTATTACAGAGCAACAATTTTTGATGGCGTATCGAGTTGTCCTGCGGTCTCTCGAAATATTTTGATTACCGTTAAACCTAATCCCCCAGCCATCATTACGGTGCCTGGCGGTACAACTACCGCTTGTGAAAATTCAGGAGTTAGACTTAATGCCAATACAGGTGGTTATAAGTACGAATGGACAAGAGGCGGCAGCACAATATTTGGATGGGTGGATAGCTCTCAAACCGTTAAAAATTCAGGGATTTATCGCGTGAAAGTACGTACGCCTGATGGCTGTGTTAGTGTTTCTGCACCTATTACCGTTAATATTTTACCCGCACCGACACCAACAATTACTAAGTCTGGCTTGGTTTTGAGCGCAACCGCAACATATGTATCCTATACGTGGGTTCGTAATGCTGGCGAAATTGTCGGAAGCTCTGCTACTTTTACGGTAAGCAAAAACGGGGTTTATAAACTGCGGGTTAAAGATGCTAATGGTTGCGATGGAGAGTCTAATCCGATTGAAATAAACGAAAACGGATTAAGTATTGATGCGATAGCCTTAGAAGCTAACCAAATCAAAATATACCCTAATCCAACGGATGGCAAGGTGTTTATCGAAAGTCCGATAGCACTCAACATCGAGGTTAAAGATGTAACGGGTAAAATAGTGCTACCCGCTACAGAAGCAAAAGAGATTGATCTTAGCAAGTACGCAGACGGTATTTACTTGTTCGTTATTCGCGATAAAGACCAACTAATTAAACAACAAAGAGTTACCAAAACCTCTAAATAGCTTTTGGCGTTTTATTTTAAGAAAAGCGTCCCCAAATTTTTGGGGACGCTTTTCTTTTTGTTGGATCTCATACATCCTATGCCTGCTAGCTGAGTAAGTGACATTACACCCAATAGGGCATGATATAAGGGATTAGAAAAGCCCAAGTGTTGAACGGAAACCATACAACAAACAATGAAGATATAGCAGCAACCAAGCGACTTTAAAAATCAGGCCTTGACCGATCGTTTTAAGGGTGGTTTTGTATTGCAATTGGATAAGCCAAAGGACGCGTTTTTATTTAATTGCCGATTTACCTGATTTATTTTCCATAATGCATCAAGTAGTCAAGCAACATTCTCAGCCCAAAGCCTGTTCCGCCAACGCTGTGGTAGTTTTTCTTTGCAGTGGCAAAAGAAACGCCAGCTATATCGAAATGCAGCCAAGGATAAGCTGTAAAATGCTCTAAAAACTTACCGGCAGTAATGGCGCCTCCATAGGCGCCGCCCACATTTTTAAGATCAGCAATGTCCGATTTAATCATATCGCCATACTCAGGCCAAAGGGGTAATTGAACGATTCTTTCGTATTGGTTGGCACCGCTTTTTTCAAAAGATTGTTTGGTTTTTTCTTCTGCAGTACCCATATAGATCAGTGCTTCGCTGCCCGTAATGGCTGCTGCTGCACCGGTTAGTGTTGCAAAATCGAGCACCAGCTCCGGCTTGTAGCGCTTAGCCCAATGTAAGGCGTCGGCCAATACCATTCTGCCTTCTGCATCGGTATTTAATACCTCTACGGTTGTGCCGTCGTACATTTTAATCACATCGCCCGGCACATAGGCATTTTCGCCAGGGCGATTGTCGGTGGCAGGCACTAAGGCTATGATGTGTAAGGGTAATTTCATTTTGGCAATAGCATACATTGCTGCACTCACCAAAGCCGCACCACTCATATCGCTCTTCATTCTGTCCATTGAATTGGCCGTGGGCTTGAGCGATACACCACCAGTGTCGTACACGATGCCCTTGCCTACCAGCACAATGGGCTGTTTGTTCAGTGCTTTCGCGGGTTTGTGTTCCATGATGCTGAAAGTAGGAGGGTCAATGCTGCCGCGGTTTACGGCAAGGATTCCCCCCATTTTTTCTTTTGTGATTTGGGCTTTATTCAAAACCGTTGTTTTAAACCCTGCCGCTTTTCCTAATGCAGTAATTTCTTTGGAAAGCGCTACTGCACCCAAAGCATTTAAAGGCTCATTGACTAGGTTGCGTGCAATGCCCACCGCTTCGGTAATAATGCTGAGTTGTGTTACCTCTTTGAGGCTAATGCAGCTTTTGTCAAATTCAATATTGGCGAGGCTATTTGCTTTCTTTTTGGCGTCACTAAAGTATTTTAAAAACTGATAAGAAGCCAATGCAAGACCCTCTGCAAGCCAATAGGCGGCATGGGACTCGCTGCTTTTGTTGCTGATAAAAATGCTGCTTGCTTTTTCTTTTTGCAAAAGATCTTTGAGTGTACAACCCACTCGACGTAGCCCTTCAGAAACACCTATGGCTTTATTTATAGGCAATGTGCAGATGTATACAAATCGCCCATATTGGTTGAGCGACACGAGCTTGTTACCGCTTTTTATTTCGGCAGCAGCAAAGTTAATTTCGCTAGGTGAAAGAGAATCTGCTTTGCTCAATTGAGCCGCATCATTGATAATCAGTATGGTCGTTTTTTTTGGCGAGGCCGTTGAAATCTTAAATTGCATTGGGCGAAAGTAAAAAATGTGTGGAAATAATGTGATGGAAATGTGTTGTAATGCGTTAAAAAATGTGTTCAATTGTGTCTTGTAAACGGGCTGTAATTTGTAATGAATGCAATGCGATAAATTACATTTCCATCATATTGGCCGCATTCATTCACATTAATCTTATTTTTGCAACCAATGAGCAAACCATATACCCTTAAGAAATCTCTAGGACAGCACTTTTTGCATGATGAAAGTATGTGCCAACAAATTGTTGCGCAGATAGATTACAGTGCAGGAAAGAAGATTCTAGAAATTGGTCCGGGTGGCGGAGCGATAAGTAAGTATTTGATTGCTGTCGAAGGAATAGCGTATAAGGCCATAGAAATTGACGAAGAAAAATATCATTATCTTGAGGCTACCTATCCTGCCATTAAAGGCAAGATTATTCTTCAAGATGTGCTACAGGCTAGCATTCCATATGACGGTGGCTTTAGTGTGATTGGAAATTTTCCTTACAACATTTCTTCTCCCATCATGTTTAAAATGTTGGAATGGGAAACGCAGGTGGATGAAGTGATTGGCATGTTTCAGAAAGAAGTGGCAGAGCGCATAGCGGCAGGGCCTGGTACAAAAGTTTATGGTATTTTGAGTGTGCTAACCCAAGCTTTTTTTGAGGTTACCTATTTGTTTGATGTGCCACCCAGTTGCTTTACCCCTCCACCAAAAGTGATGAGTGGTGTTGTGCGCTTTGTTAATATCCATAATCCGCACAACATTGATGATTTTAAGAAATTCAAAATGCTGGTCAAGGCCGCTTTTGGGCAGCGCCGAAAAACCTTGCGCAATGCTTTACGTAGCTTTGTGCCGCCAGCCGCCCTTGAAGACGCCTTAATGGATAAGCGTGCAGAACAACTGTCAGTAGCGGATTTTGTGTATTTGTACCGAACATATTTGTAGCTTTTGTAAAGATGAATAAAGGAAAAGTTTTAATTGCTGCACCCATACACCAGGTGCTGAGTGATGGCCTTGAAAGCGCGGGTTATGAATTGTTGTGGCAGGAAAACATTAGCCAAGACCAAGGTTTCGAATGGATAAAAGGCTGTGTCGGTGTGGTTACTTCCACGCGGCTTCACTTGAATAAAGAATTGATCGATGCGGCACCCCTGTTGCAATTCATCGGACGAATGGGTAGTGGCATGGAAGTAATGGATGTGCCTTATGCCGAGGCAAAAGGTATACGTTGTATTGGTAGTCCCGAAGGGAATTGTAATGCTGTGGCCGAGCATGCTTTGGGAATGTTATTGTCGCTCAATAAAAATATCGATAAGAGCTATAACGAAATTAAAAATGGCCTTTGGTTGCGTGACGAAAATAGGGGTTCAGAATTAGAAGGGAAAACAATTGGCATTATTGGCTATGGCCATACCGGAGCCGCTTTTGCCAAATTGCTTCGGGGTTTTGATTTGCAGATTTTGGTGTATGATAAATACAAAACTATTGTCAAAGAACCTCATATTGATGTCTGCCAATCTATTGAAGAGATACAGGCCGCAGCAGATATCGTCAGTGTGCATGTGCCTTTTCAGGAAGATACTTTTCATTTGATCGATGCAGCATTCATTCAGAAAATGAGGAAAGCATTTTTGCTGCTCAATACATCTAGAGGCACTGTGGTAGACAGCCTAGTGCT
>JAXITL010000112.1:0-4259 GCA_034680125.1 Chitinophagaceae bacterium | reverse complement strand
TTTAAGTGGTCGTTTCAACAGTAAGGGGCAATTTGTTTTGGGCTCATTAAAAGGAAATACTTATTTCGAATTAGCAAATGGGGAGCTCATCCATTTCAAGCCATTGATCAAAATGGGTAAAATCATTTTTAAGCGTAAAAGACTAGAAAAGGTTCGTTTTGCAAGCCTAAAAAACAACTTAAGTATTAATGGAAATGCCATCCAGATTCCACCTATGATGATTCGTTCCGACTTAATCAATATGCAAATTGGTGGGGTATTTAACCTCCATAATGGAACAGATGTAGACATAGAAATACCGTTATTTGGTAACGATAATACCAGCCTGTCAGAAAACAATGAGCAAAAGGGAAGTATAGGCGGCTACAAGGTTTATGTAAAAGGAAAAGATGATGAGCAGGGCAATATTCATTTTAAATGGTCGCTGAAAAACAAAGATATTGAAGCCGCTAGAGCCGAGAGAAAAAGAGCCAAGCAAAAAAGGGAACTAAACAAATAGTTCCCTTTTTAAACAATCTAATTAACCTTTAAGGTTTTAAATAAAGGTCGAAATAATCTGTAATTTTTTGCATTAAATGCACGCGGTCCTTTCCACGAACATTATGTGGATGACCGGGATACATAAAGTAATCGACAGGAATATTATTGTCGACACATTTTTTCACAAAATTGATTGAATGTTGCCATACCACAACATCATCATCTGCCCCATGAATCAACAATAATTTACCTTTTAGGTTTTTGGTTTTATTCAGCAAACATGCCTCTTCATAACCTTTTGGATTATTTTGAGGGGTATTCATGTAGCGCTCGGTGTACATTATTTCATACATATTCCAATCCATTACAGGACCACCGGCTACCCCAACCTTGAACACATCAGGGTGGCGCAACATCATACTGGTAGTCATAAATCCACCATAACTCCAACCATGAATACCCATTCGAGCAACATCTACAAAGGGTAAAGATTGAAGGTATGCAACCCCTTTTAATTGGTCTTGTAATTCTATGGTACCCAATTGGCCATAAGTTGCTTGTTCAAATTTCAAGCCTCTATTACTGCTTCCGCGTCCATCCATTGTAAAGACTATATAGCCACGTTGTGCCATGTACTCATACCACAAATTGCCACTTTCTGGGAATGAATTATGCAGTAATTGTACATTAGGGCCATTATACAAATAAACAATCACGGGGTATTTTTTGGAAGGGTCAAATTGGGTAGGTAAAATCAACTTGCTATACAAAGTTGTACCATCTAAAGCGGTCAAAGTAATCGTTTTTACTTCTGGTCTGTCGTAGGCTGCTAAGGTATTTTCGGATTCCTTCAGCAGTTTGGACCATTTGCCATCGGTATGTAATAAGACACTATTTTTAGCGACATCAGCTGAGCTATAAACGTCAAAAAGGTATTCTCCTGTACTATTAGCAACAAAATTATGATAACCAACTTCTTGGTCTATACGGCGCATCCGACCATTGGTCCAATTTACAGCATAGCTGTTTTTCTCCATCGGTGATTCTTTAGAACTGCTGATGATAATTTCTTTTTCTGTTTTATTGAATGCCAATAACTCATTCACCACCCATTCGCCCTTGGTTAATTGTCGTAATAATGTACCTGCAGTGTTATAGAGATAAAGGTGCATGTAGCCGTCTCTTTGGCTCCACCATACAAACTGATCGTTGCTGCCCGGTAAAAAATACAGCGGATGCTGTGGTTGTACATATTTATCGCTACTTTCTTCAAAAAGAGTGCTGATTTTTTCACCCGTAGCCGCATCATATTTATTAAGTCGAAGATTGTTTTGGTCGCGGTTGAGTGTAGCAATGTAAATATGTTTTTCATCGGGGCTCCAGGTAACACAGGTCAGGTATTTGTCCAAAGGTGTACCCGTTTTAATACGTATTGTTTGCTTTGTTTTAGGGTTGAATACCTGCACAGAAACTTGATGAGAAGCCCCTCCAGCCATTGGGTACTTAATATTATTAGCTTTGGCAGGTGTAACATTCCAATCGACAATGGGGTAATCATTCACCATCGTTTGATCCATTTTATAATAAGCCAGCAAATTACCTTTGGGAGAAAAGAAAATACCACGATCTATACCAAACTCATCACGATGCACAGCCTTCCCACTGATGATATTTGGGTTCGTTTCGTTGGTCACTTGAATATCATTAAGCCAAAGATTATTGTCCACCGTATAGGCCACATATTGTGTTATTGGTGCAACGAAAATATTTTCAGCACCTTTTGCCAACGGCCTTTTCACCCATGTTGATGCTCCAACAAAAGAGCAGTTTAATTGGTCGCCCGAATTGAAATAAAACTGTTCTGCATTGATCCATTGCAAAAAAGGCATAGCCTTTAGACTATCTTTCAAAAACAAGGTTTCGTTTATTTTTTTCAGCGTCAATAAGGTATCTAATGCGCCATTAGAGACATTGGTACGAACCCAAGCGTTATTGATCACTTGCATCATATTGTTGGTATTGGGTTGCCAACTGACTTGTTTTAATCCCTTAGTGGCCAGGCTTGTGGCCATGCCATTGGTGGCTTCGGCAATGGTAAATTTTTTCTTTTGTGCCGACAAACAAAGGGGCAACAAAAAAGCGATAAGGACAAATTTTTGTTTCAATAGCATAGGATATAAGTGTAAAATTTCTTTGCAAATTAAAGCCATTAAGCTTCTCAAGCAAGGGAATGAACAAGGAGGTATTCAATAAGGCTTATCGCCCATGTACCATTTTAAAAAGAAAAGCCTTGATAGAAAAACGATCAAGGCCTAATCAATATATATTTTATATTCTAAATTGTATCCAAATAAGCCCTTCTCAGCACAACTAATTTCTGCAGCAAAGGCTCTAAAAAATCTAAATGCAACATATTTGCACCATCAGATTGAGCATTTTTAGGATCGGGATGCGTTTCAATAAATAGTCCATCTGCGCCAACGGCAATGGCTGCACGAGCTATGGTTTCGATCATCGCAGGATTGCCACCTGTTACGCCACTACTTTGGTTGGGCTGTTGCAAGGAATGCGTACAATCCATCACTGTAGGTACGCCCATTGCCTTCATGGTGGGGAAGGAACGAAAATCAACTACCAAATCTTGATAACCAAATGTAGTTCCTCGATCGGTAAGTACTACAGGAGCATTACTTGTTTGTTGAATTTTATCCACCGCAAATTGCATTGCTTCGGGCGACAAAAATTGACCTTTTTTCACATTAACAACTTTGCCCGTTTGTGCAGCAGCAACGAGGATATCTGTTTGTCTACACAAAAAAGCGGGGATCTGCAATACGTCTACAAACTCCGCAGCCATTGCCGCCTCATGAGCAGCATGTATATCTGTAACAACAGGTATACCAAATGTGTTGCGTACTTTTTGTAAAATGCGCAAAGCCTTTTCATCTCCAATACCTGTAAAACTATCAAGGCGGGTGCGGTTGGCCTTACGATAAGAACCTTTAAAGATGAGCGGTATTTCGAGCTTTTGGCAAATGCCCACTACTTTTTCGGCAATCGCCATAGCGATTTCTTCTCCCTCAATGGCACAAGGCCCAGCCATTATGAAGAAATTATTTTTGCTCGTTTGTTGTTTGGAAAGAATGTCCATTCGTATTGAAATTTATTTCTTGTAAAAATTGATGTTCGAAAAGCACCTAAAACCCCTTAAGTGAGCGAAAAGCGCATGCGGTGCAAAAGTAGTTAAAGATAAAAACTTAGACCACCACCAACTCTATAAAGTCTTTTTTGTTGAAATATTTTTGTGCCAATAACTGTAATTCATGAGCAGTTACATTTTTGTAGGTATGGATATTTTCGTTGAAACGCTCTATCGTAAAGCCATTCAGGATTAGAGAACGCCAGCGTTGCATAATGGAGAAAGGTCCATCAAGATCACCCAAAATATTGCCCAACAAATAATTCTTAACCAAGAGCAATTCTTCTTCTTCAATTTTTTCATTGCAGAGCAGATCCATTTCTGTATAAATTTCTTTGACTGCAGCATCAATGACATCGCGACCCACTTCTGTATGAATGGTAAGGGACGCATCATTAACAAAGGCTCCAATAGAACTATAAATACCATAAGTGTATCCCTTTTCTTCTCGGATATTACTCATCAACCTTGAACCAAAATATCCACCAAATACCGTATTCAAAACCACGAGTGCTGCAAAATCAGGATGCTTGCGGGTAATCAATCTGCGGCCAATACGGATAGCGCCCTGGACGCCATT
>JAXITL010000111.1:0-4311 GCA_034680125.1 Chitinophagaceae bacterium | reverse complement strand
GATACAAAAAGGTGTTACCGTTACGCAGGTAGCTAAAGTAGCAGATAATTTTACCGAATCAGGCATTATGGTCCACGCCTATCTGATGTATGGCTTCCCTACACAAACTGCTCAAGAAACAATTGATTCTCTCGAAATTGTTCGACAGTTATTTGAGCATAATATCTTACAATCTGGCTTCTGGCATCAATTTGCAATGACGGCTCATAGTCCTGTAGGTCTTATGCCCGAACAATTTCAAGTAAAAAAATAAACGATGCCATAGGCAGCTTTGCCAATAATGATATTGAACATGTAGACCCAACTGGCGCGCAACATGAACTATTCAGTGATGGTTTGCGCAAATCTTTGTTTAATTACATGCATGGTATGTGTTTCGACTTTCCGCTACAGGAATGGTTTGATTTTAAAGTACCCAAAACAAAAATTCATCCCCGGTACATAGAAAGCGAATTGGCAAAATATGTTGAATTTGTACCGAAAAGCAGTAGTAAAATCGTATGGATTGGCGTTGAGCCCGAATTAAAAATGAGTAACAAAAAAGGACAAAACACTTCATCGATTGTCCTTCATTCTGGTAGAGAAGTAGTGAGCGTGGCCTGGCCACAAAATAAAGCTGAATGGCTCATGCAATGGCTTCAAAAGCTAAGCATCAATAAGCATCAAGTACACCTATTTGGTGCATTTCAAGAAGATTTTGATAATAGTCAATTAGGTACATTCGATACCTTTTGGAATAGTAGTGAAATGCTCGAACTGAGGAGAATGGGTTTATTGGTATTGTAATCTAGTATAGTTCATTTTCTATGGAACGAAAGAAAATCATACCCATCATAAACAAATCATTTGCTTTCTACTTTAAAGCAATTGATACGGTATTTTCATAAGGATAGCATTTATCAAAAATCGAATACAACACCATTTTTTAAGCGCTCTTATCGGCCAAAGCTTGTTGTTTTTTATAACCAGAGCGCACAATAAAAATACCCATAATAATCATTACAAAGGCCAGGATGGTATACATATTTAACGCCTCATCCAACATCCAGCTACCTAAAAGCACAGCCACCAAAGGGTTGACGTATGCATAGGAAGTGACAAAGCCTACTGGCAACACTTTAAGGGCATACATGTAGGCTGCATAAGCCAAAACAGAACCAAAAACAACGAGATAAACTACAGCCCAAAAGCCTTCTTCATTCCATAATGTAAATTGATCGTAATGATCTACAAATGGGCTAATGATAAACATAAATGATCCCCCAATAATGACTTGTAAACCCGCATTGAACAAACTATTCTTGGCATCAGCATTACGTTTATTGAACAAACTACCTAAGGCCCAACTAAAAGTAGCAACAAATAAAGCTACAATGCCAATGATAAAAATTTGGTTATCGCCATTGGCTTGTTGATTTAGACTTTCGTGAAAAACAACCGCAACACCTGAAAATCCCAACAACATGCCCAAAATCACCCTTAAGTTTAAACGCTCTTTGCCACTAACAATATTAATGAGTACCGCACTAATCGGCATTGTAGAACATATCAGGGCGGCAATACCACTTTGAATATATTGCTCTGCCCAAGTAACCAAACCATTACCCATGGTAATCAATAAAAAACCGATAATAGCCTGCTGCAGGATATTTTTTCTACTCAAATCCACTTGGCGATTTATCATCAAGGCTATGGCAACCAAAATCAATCCTGATAATACTTGACGAGTACCAGCCATTAAATAGGGAGGATAATGGAAAACGGCTACACGAATGGCCAAATAAGTGGTGCCCCAAATAATGCAGATGAATGCATAAGCGATGTAGGCTTTGGTTTGATTTTTCATAATTATGCCTGCAAGTTGCATAATTATTAGACCATAAAAAAAGATTTCGTGTATCTCATTATGAATTAGCTTATTTTAGTACAAGCGAAACATGGCCAATAAAAGACTCTTACAAAAAATAACCAAAATAACGGGACTTTTAATCATCATTTTCCTAATGATGCTTGGAAGCCTCAATTGGTATGTGAGTAGCCATAAGCAAGCATTGCTATTGCTTGTCCAACAACAATTCCAGGCTTCATTCCAAGGCACTTTATTGATTTCGGATATCGAACCTAGTATAGGGAAACAATTTCCAAACATTAGTTTTGTATTGAAGGATATATGTATCCGGGATAGCCAATGGGCAAAACACCACCACGATTTTGTCCAAGCCAAAAAATTATTTGTACAAGTTAAATTATGGCCTTTATTGATGGGTAAATTTCAAGTAAGAAAATTTATTCTAAGTGAAGGCTCCATCAACTTATTTGAAGACCAAAATGGTTACAACAACCATAGCATTTTCAAAAATGAAAAAAGACAAGCTGAGCAGAATTCGGGAGAGGATTTAAAACTCCGCAGACTGGAATTAGAAAATATTCGCTTTAGTTATACTCACTACCATCATTTCAAAAACTTCGACTTCTATATTACCCAATTGGATGCATGGATAGATCATAAAAACACAATCAAGAATATTCATAGCAAAGCCAATATTACCGTAAATCAACTGTCCTTTAATACCCATAAAGGCTCTTTCTTAAAGAATAAAAATGTAGCATTCGATATTCAATTTACCTACGATACAAAGCAAAACACTTTGGTGTTTGATCGACAAAAATTAATGGTCAATAACACTGTCCTAAAAATATCCGCTCTATTTCAATTAGGCTATTTAAAACAAAATTTTAGCTTGGAAATGTATGCCCCAAATATGGATTACAAGGAAGGTGTTAGCTGGATGGCACCAAATATTCGTAGACCATTAGACAGTTTTACGTTGGCACAACCTATAGCTGTATCTGTAATGATCTCTGGCAGACTAAATCATCAGCGCAGCCCATGGGTGCGATTAAAAAGCATCATCAGCAATAATACTTTATATACCAAATTTGGTCAATTTGATTCCGTTAATATGACAGCGCAATTCAATAATGGCGGGAGTATTGATACCGTTTACGGCGACCGAAATTCTAGTATTAAAATAGACGGGCTAAGGGCAAGCTATAAGGGTATACCATTTACAGCCGACAGCACTTATGTGTATAATCTGATTGCTCCTGCCATTACGACTATAATTAAGGGTGAATTTGAAATCAAGAAATTAAACGCACTTATTGGCAAAAACAGTTTCCGATATGGAGTAGGTACTGCCAAAATCAATATAAAATATGTGGGGAGCATAAGCAAAAAAAATGATACCACAGCAGATATAGATGGCGATATCCATATCCAAAATGGAGCGGTAAGCTACTTGCCTCGCCAATTAAAATTTACTCACTGCAATATCAATTTACACTTACACAATCAGGATATTGAATTAAAAGAAAGCAGTATCCATACCCAAAAGAGCAACATTAGCCTCTCGGGCATTGCAAAAAACTTTCTAGGTCTATACCTACATGATCCAGAAAAAGTAGTTTTCGATGTCCAGTTACGTAGCCATAAAATAGACCTAAATGAATTCCAACAATTTTTGATAAAACGCACAGCTCACGCTGTAAAAAAAACCAAGTCAAGCAGATTCCCAATGCCTGATGCCATCGATAAAACCTTTGATTTATCGCAAACGAATCTATCCTTGAATATTCAACAACTAGTGTACAAAAAATTTGAGGCCAAAAATATAATAGCCCAATTGAGTTTGTTATATGATGGGATTTCCCTCCATCAAGTACAACTCGATCATGCCGATGGCCGCATCAACCTAAATGGCAGGGTGTACGAAAATGATGCCGACAATACCCTATTCCACCTGAACGCCAAGGTCCAAAAAGTAGCGGTAGATAAACTACTCTATGGTTTTGGCAATTTTGGTCAATCAACATTTCTACCTGAAAATACAAAAGGCAACATCAGTCTCAACAGCAATTTAAGTGGTCGTTTCAACAGTAAGGGGCAATTTGTTTTGGGCTCATTAAAAGGAAATACTTATTTCGAATTAGCAAATGGGGAGCTCATCCATTTCAAACCATTGATCAAAATGGGTAAAATCATTTTTAAGCGTAAAAGACTAGAAAAGGTTCGATTTGCAAGCCTAAAAAACAACTTAAGTATTAATGGAAATGCCATCCAGATTCCACCTATGATGATTCGCTCCGACTTAATCAATATGCAAATTGGTGGGGTGTTTAATCTCCATAATGGAACAGATGTAGACATAGAAATACCGCTTTTTGGTAATGATAATACCAGCCTGTCAGAAAACAATGAGCAAAAGGGAAGTATAGGCGGCTACAAGGTTTATGTAAAAGGAAAAGATG
>JAXITL010000110.1:0-4418 GCA_034680125.1 Chitinophagaceae bacterium | reverse complement strand
TACCATCAAGCCATTTTTTCAAAACATAAAATCAATATACAAGATTGGGAACAAGCCTTAAAATGGTACACCCAACATCCACAAGAATTAGACTCTGTCTACGCTAGCATTTTACCCATTTTAGATAGTCTCAAAACCATAAACATCCCAATGGAAGACACCCTAAAAAGGAACTAGACGTTTACAAAAAAGCCCTCAAGCTATCTTGAGGGCTTTTTTTGGGGGGATTCACCAATTGGTTAGCGCTTTTGACAACCTTTATAATCCCAGGATTTTTTAAAAAAATCACCCAATACGCGATAACATATTTTACGCGGATTATCTGCACGGTTAATTAAATCAGTAAACACACGACGCTTGTCATAGCAATCGTTGCAAAAGCCGCTTACTTCAACATTATACGCGTCTTCAGGAATTTCATACTCAAATTTATTACCGGTAACCACTACAGGCGAATGGAAGATTTTCTCAACACCTTCTAACTCATAACGAACTAAAAAATAAGCGTTATAAGCAGCGTCATTAAAAAGGGAAATGGTCATAGGCTCGCAAGGTTCTAGAAAATCCTTTCCCGTACTGAAATAAACAACCGGACGCGGACTTGCATTCGTACCTCTAAAAGCAATATAATCCAATTTTTTATCGCCGTTCACATCTGCAAAACCATTAGGCATATCGGGCAAGCCACGCTCTACACGACGAGCAATAATGGGCTCTTCCTCAAAGGATTGGCCCAAAGACGAATGAATATAAATATGGGGCTTCTCTTCATTTCCACGAAAAACAACATAATCTGCACGGCGGTCACCATCAATATCATAATAACCACGAGGCATATCGTCAAAACCTCTTTTAATAGGTTTGCTCAAAGCATTACGGAAGGGAAAAATAAATTGAAAACCTGTTTCAATTTTATTACCCAAATAAGTGTTGATCATTTCGCCATTACCATAAGAATCCATATAGTCGGCCAATCCATCAGCATTAATATCAGCAAATGCTTTAGTAATGCCCTCTTGAGAAGGCTCTAATAAGGCTGCACTTTTAAATGATTTTTCATTAAAATTTTTACCCGTAGACACATAAGCAACAATATAGGGTCGCTTGATATCTCCGCGGAAAGTCACATAATCCCAACGGCCATCACCATTGATGTCGGCAAAGCCACGGGGAAAACCATCAAATCCTCGGTCAATCGGAGCACTCGTAATTACATGATTATTGGAAAAACCTTCCTGGGTAGAAAGGTAGGCAACAATACGAGGGCTTTGCTTATTGCCTTGAAAAGTAATATAATCGGCTCTAGCGTCGCCATTTACATCCGCAAAATAACTTGGACCAACTAAGGCATCATAAGGCGTTGGGCTACTTACAATATCCGGAATACTGTTAAAGGTCAAACTGTTAGACAAACGCACATTGACTGTAGGCCGAGAAGCTTTACCCGTCAATATGATATAATCATCTTTACCATCGCCATCCACATCAGCAAAGCATCTGTTGCCTTTTACTTGAAAGGTTTGTGCATTAGAAATTGCCGAAAAGCCCGATACTAAAAGAGCCGTAAGCGCTATTATTTTTTTCATTACGAAGAAAATTTAGGAATGGATAAATTTTTGCTGTCACCAAATGTACTCGCAGAAGGGAATAATTTATACTTTTTAGATAATTATTTTCCCCATCCTTTAGTAAAAAATACGGGATGTACCTTTTTGGGCCTGCCCCCGCTAATGAGCCAGCACAAAATACTGAGGCTTGGCAAAAAGCGCGGGGTCGGGCTGTACGCTGCTATACCTGCACAAAAATGCAGGGGATATCCGCTGCCATCCCTCATGCAATTGTTCCTTATCTATGAGTAAATGTCTGATCAATGGAGCGAACTTCATTTTTAATGCTTCATTATTAACGACCAAGTATTATTTTTATCCCATGAAAAAATTGTTCTTAGTATCCACAATGCTCCTATTGCTTTCTATGACCAGCATCGGTCAACATAAAGATTCAATTGCATTTAAAAATATAGCTACCCATATTCTTACAAAAGGAAAATGTTACCAAGATTTACGCGTGCTTTGCAAAACAATTGGGCATCGACTTAGCGGATCGGCACAAGCCAGCAAAGCTGTGGAATGGGCAGAACAGACACTGCTTGAGGCAGGATGTGATAAAGTATGGCTACAACCAGTGCAGGTGCCCGTTTGGCGCCGTGGCGAAGAGCATCTAGCACTAAAATTTTCAAAAGAAGCTGAGTACATTGATGTACCCATGTCTTCTTTAGGTAATAGCGAAGGCACAGGTGGTCGTTTACTTAAAGCACCCATAGTGATGGTGCGCTCTTTTGATGAGTTTGAACAACTGAGCAAAGCAGAAGTGGAAGGCAAAATCATTTTCTTTAATTATGCTTTCCGTCAAGACTTTGCCCATACTTTTCCCGGCTACGGTGATGCTGTAAAATATCGCTGGCAATCGCCCATGATTGCGGGAAAACAGAATGTAGCAGGGATTATTATTCGCTCTATTTCTACCGGTGAAGATGATTACCCACACACCGGGAGCACCAAATATGAAGATGGTTCGCCACGCTTTCCGGCAGTAGCTATTGGCAATAAAACAGCTGACAAATTGGAAAAAGCTTGTTTGAAAGGCCATGCAGAAGCTGTTTTGAAGAGCGAATGCAGTATGCAAGGTACCGCCATGTCTTTTAATGTGATTGGAGAAATAACCGGCAGTTCTAAACCAAAAGATTTTATTGTGGTGGGCGGTCATTTAGATTCTTGGGATATTGGTGAAGGAGCCCATGATGATGGAGCTGGATGTGTGCAGTCAATAGAAGTTTTGCGCGCTTATAAGCAATTGGGCATTCGCCCCAAACACAGTATCCGTGCCGTAATGTTTATGAACGAAGAAAATGGATTAAAAGGCGGATTGGCCTATGCCGACTCCGCTTTGGCACGAAAAGAAAAACATGTATTTGCTTTGGAGAGTGATGCTGGTGGCTTTTCGCCACGCGGTATCGAAACAACCATGAATATGCAGCAAAGGGAGCAATTCAAAAAATATATTCCTCTTTTCTTGCCTTATGGCGTGTACAATTTTGACGAAGAGGGGGGCGGTGCCGATGTGAGTCCTTTAAAAAAACAAGGTGTCGTTGTAGGCGAATTATTGCCCGACTCTCAACGCTATTTTGATGTGCACCATACGGATAATGACGTATTTGAAACAGTGAACCACCGCGAATTAAAGTTGGGTGCTGCTGCGATGGCGATGCTCATTTATGTGGTGGATCAGCACGAGTTGTTGGACTAAAAATATTGAAAACGAACATGACAGCATCTCAACTGCACACCCAAATAGCCGAACAATGGTTTGAAGCCTTCAATGCCCAGGATTTGGAAGCATTGTTGTCGCTTTATGCCGATGATGCGCAACATTTTAGCCCCAAACTAAAAATCCGACAGCCAGAAACAGAAGGTTGGGTAAAAGGGAAAGATGCACTGCGCGCTTGGTGGCAAGATTCTTTTGAACGTTTACCAAGCTTGCAATATATCCCCATCACTTTTACCGCAAATGAAGAAAGGATAATCATGGAATATATCCGCAAAGTAAGCGGCGAAGTGGATATGCTTATTGCCGAGGTGCTGGAAATTAAAGAGGGTATGATTGTGGCCTCACGGGTTTATCACGCTTAAAGTCGAGATTGCTTTTTCTTTTTGTAATGCCTTTCGCTTAAAGGCCAAATTAAAAAATATTCAATAGAACCCCAACCAATCAAGTTCAACAACATAAAAATTACAGTGTTGACTAATGAAACTTCTTTGTGATCATAAACATCTAGAGCAAGCATTGCCAACGAGATTAATAATGAAAAACTAAAGCCGTGTAAAATTGAATATTTTAATCGCCCCCACTTTCGAGTTTTCTCCCAGTCATTCTCCCAAGCCATAAAATGTTTGTTTTATACAAATTTATGTAGTTTGGAACAAATTTTCAATAACAAAGCAAAACAGCCTTAGACTCATTATTCCTATCTTTGCCCAATGTCCGATTTGCATATTTACAACTCTTTCAACCGACAAAAAGAAAAATTCGAATCCATTACTCCAGGCCACGTAGGTCTTTATGTTTGCGGCCCTACCGTTTCGGGAGAGTCTCATTTGGGTCATGCCCGTCCTTATATCAGCTTCGATGTGCTGAATCGTTATTTGCAACATTTGGGTTACAAAGTGCGCTATGTGCGCAACATCACTGATGCAGGACATTTTGAAGAAGAAGGTCGGGATGCTGAAGACAAAATTGCAGGCAAGGCTTTATTAGAGAAATTAGAACCGATGGAATTGGTGCACAAATACACCGAACTGTTTCATTGGGGTATGCGTTTGTTCAATAACTTAAGTCCAAGCATTGAACCCACCGCCACT
>JAXITL010000109.1:0-4430 GCA_034680125.1 Chitinophagaceae bacterium | reverse complement strand
GTATAGGTAAGGCAAAGGATTTCGTGTGGTGCTACTTGGGCTTCGCTGCGTAAAAGATTGGCAATGCGCATGCCCAACACTTCTGTTTTGCCCGTTCCTGGTCCTGCAATCACCATCACTGGCCCATCGGTGCTGTCAACAGCCAGGCGCTGTGCATCATTGAGTACATTATATCGGGCTATATAGTTTTCGTCGTAAGTCATAGTTGTACAAATCTAAAAGAATTGGGTGGTAATAATTGTACAAAACAAAATTGGGTCTTGAACAATCTATGCTCAAGACCCAATAATTATTTTTATCAAATTGTTTATTCAATCATATTACCAAAGTACTACGCGCGCGCTGTCGGGTAAGTACATTTTGCTGCCGGGCTTAATGCTAAAGGCACTGTAAAAATCTGGCACATTCGGGAATGGTCCATTGACACGATACTTAGCGGGAGAATGCACATCAGTGAGTAATTGCGATGCCAATTGCTCTTGACGGGTTTGGTACAACCAACCCAAGGCATAACCCAAGAAATAACGTTGAAGCGGTGTGTAGCCGGCAATTGACTTGTTTTCTTTATAGGCCTTTGTTTGTTTGAAGGCATCCAAGCCAATTAACAAACCACCAAGGTCAGCCAAGTTTTCGCCCAAAGTAGCTTTGCCATTGATGCGCATGGTGTCGATAACGACCATAGCACTAAATTGCTTTTCCAACACTTCGGCACGTTTATTAAATTGTGCTTCATCTTCTTTGCTCCACCAATTTTTGAGGTTTCCTTTTTCGTCAAATTGGCGACCTTGATCATCAAATCCGTGGGTGATTTCGTGGCCTATCGTAGAAGCCCCACCATAGCCATAAACCAATGCGTCATCCAATTCTTCGTCGCGGTAGCCCGGCACGGTAAAGATACCCGCTGGTAGTACGATTTCATTATTCGATGGGTTGTAATAAGCATTATAGGTTTGTGGCGTCATGCTCCATTCTGTTCTGTCTACAGGTTTGCCCAATTTGTTGATAGAATAAGTATTCCACCAGCTATTTGATTTCATCATATTGGCCGCAAAAGAACTCTTATCTATTTTAAGGCTCGAAAAATCTTTCCATTTATCCGGATAGCCTACTTTTTTGGTAATGCCAGCCAATTTTACCAAAGCTTTTTTCTTGGTGCTATCACTCATCCAGCTTAGTTTTTCAATACGCACTTTGTAGGCTGCACGCACGGCTTCGGTCATGTCTTCATAGCGTTTTTTAGCTGTTTCGTTGAAGTATTCTTTTACAAAAAGCTGACCTAGAATTTCGCCAATAGCTCCTTCTTCTGCATCCAATACACGCTTCCAACGTGGGCGCATTTCTTTTGCTCCGCGAATGGTCTTGCTATAAAAATCAAATTTGGCCTGTACAAAATTTTGGCTCAGGTAGGGCGCATAATCATTGATGACATGATAGGCCATGTAGGCTTTAAGATTGTCGATGGGCTCTTGATTAATCAGTGTATTTAATGCTTTATAAAATTCGGGCTGACCTACAATAACCGTATCTATTTTAGGCAAACCAATGCCTGTAAAAACAGTTTGCCAATCGATATTGGGCGCAGTGCTTTTAAGCATGGCCATGTCCATTTTGTTGTAATTTTTATAAGGGTCGCGCAAGTCTTCTATTTTGCGTGAAGCCTTTGCTAGTTTGGTTTCTATGGCTATTACGGCTGCTGATTTTTTGGCAGCGCTCGCTTCATCATCTCCTTTTAATGTGAAGATGTTTTGTACAAAAGCAGGGTAGGCCTCACGGATTTTCACCGTGCGTGCATCGCTGTTGAAATAATAATCTCTATTGGGTAATCCGAGTCCACCCTGATACAATTGATAGCTCATTACTTCGCTATTTTTTTCATCTTGCCCTACGCCTTCACTAAAGAAAACACCCACACCAAAGGTGTGTAAATAGGCTGCGACATTCATCACATCGGCAGGCGTTTTCGCTGCTTCTATTTTGGCCAAAACTTCAGCCAAGGGCTTGATGCCATCCTGCTCTAATTGTACGCTGTCCATAGCAGTGGTCCAAAAATCAGATAATTGTTGCTGTGTCGTGTTTTTATCCTTTGCGGCAACGGCATCTTTATTAATGGTTAATTTTCTTTCGTACAATTCTTCATTGACTAAATTGGCAATACCCCAGCTGCTTTCGGCATCTGGAATTTTATTTCCTTTGATCCATTTGCCACAAGCAAATTCAAAAAAATCATCTTCGGCCTTGATGCTCGAGTCGATGTTGGCAGCCAAAATATCGGGCTTAGATTGCTTTTTATTTGTACCAGCTTCGCCACATGCTATAGTTGTGGCTAAAAGAGCAATCGGTAGTAGATTTTTAAAACGCAGTAATTGCATAGAATGAGAATAATTTATTTTTGGTAAAAATAGGCTATGCAATGAAATATTCGTGCAATGTCATATAGGGTATAGCAGCTTTAATTTCTTTAGTAGGTTCTTATTAAATCAGTAGAGATGTTATTAAAAGACATTTTCTGGGATTACTTTTGCCGCAACTAATCATGTGAATGAAAGAAATCCTCCATAGCCCTTTTAAAAAATTCTTCCTTATTGGCCTGCTCTGTCATATAGTGGCTAGTTGGTTTTCAATAGGCTATCATCAGATTGACGAGCATTTTATGATTTTAGAATTCTCAAATTTCAAGTTTGGCACGGTACCACAACGTGTTTTTCCTTGGGAATTTGTGGCCAAAATTCGTCCAACCCTGCAGCCTAGTTTTGCTCATTTTGCTTTTCAGTTCTTCAGATCAATAGGAATTGACAACCCCTTTTTTCAGGTATTTCTACTGCGATTATTTAGCGCTATTATTGCTTGGTATGTTGCTTGTAAAATGGCTCTTCGTTTTTCATCCTCTTTTACAAACCCTACAGTTGTTTATTGGGCCACGGCCTCTATTGCCTGCTTTTGGTTTATGCCTTATCTGCAAGTGCGCTTCAGTTCTGAAAACTATGCTGCCATTAGTTTTGCTGCCGCCCTGCTGGCCGTTCCTTCTATAGCTCAAGCACAAAACATCAAGGGCAAAATTGGGCAATGGCTGCTGATGGGCTTCTTGCTTTCCTGCTCTTTTTATTTTAGGTTTCAAATGGCATTTGCCATCCTGGGTCTCTTGTTTTGGCTGTTGCTTTATGCTCGACCCTTGATGAAGGCCTATGTATTTATTTTTATTGGAGCAATGGCTGCTGTTGCCTTAAATCTTTGGGTAGACCATTGGTTTTATGGCGAATGGATTTGGAGTCCTATCCGCTATTATGAAGCGAATATTATTAAAGATGCTGCCTCTACTTATGGCACTACTCCTTGGTACGACTATCTTGTTCTCTTCGTTACGCAAGGGATTCCGCCGATTAGCATTGTATTAATGGTTTTGTTTTTTATGGCACTCATCAAGCGGCCGAAGCAACTCATGGTCTTTGTGTTTTTGCCTTTTCTAATTGGGCATATGGCTGTGGCTCATAAAGAATTTCGTTTTCTCTACCCAATGCTCTTGCCTTTTTTGTTGATTTGTTTTTCAGGTCTTGATGCAATCTGGCACAGTATACAAGATAGAAAATGGCTGAAACCTTCGCTCAACATTTTGGTTTGGTGCAATATTTTATTGATGGCTTATCGATGTGTTTGGCCTGCAAAGCCTAATCATTTTTACTATAAATTTTTATATGAATATGCTGACGCTAAGCCTCTTCACCTCTACACCTTAGGTCGTGGTATTTATGATGAAGGCTTTAATGAGATTTACCTGTATCGTCCTAAGCATTTTAGAGAAGACACGATGAAGGAAATCGAATTTGCTCCTTTCATTCAAAGTCAAAGCCAAGATTCACTATTGGTGTTGAGTTATCAAGCGCAATTACCTTTTAATGATCCGCGCTATGACGCAAAGCGTGTCTATGTTTATTTGCCCGATTGGATTATGAATATTCAGCTAAATGAATGGCAGAGCAGAAGCGATATTTGGACGGTTTGGTTATTGCGTAAGAAGAAATAATCTACTGCAACTTTTGAAATAAATGCTTTGCCAAGCTATACATCCAGAGTATGGGAATACACAACAGCAATAATCGATTCAGTTTGCCCAATTTACTAAAAAGATATAATTCACCTTTGCGCATGGCCCATTTGTTGGCGGATAAGCCACCCTCACTTTGTTGTGGTCGTGACAAAATGCTTAGGGCTGATTGTATAAAGACAATAGGTTTGTCGTAAGCGCATCGCAAAGCCAAATCATAGTCTTCGCAATAGCGCGTATGCTCATCAAATCTTTGGCTTATGGTTCTTTTTACGATCATGCAAGAACCTTGGATTTGGTTGCGCAACAAAAGCTGAGAAAAACTAATTTCTGTAGTTGCGCTTGAGGGTGTTTTTTTTTCGGCATCTTCGCTTTTATTGCTGAAGGAATG
>JAXITL010000108.1:0-4430 GCA_034680125.1 Chitinophagaceae bacterium | reverse complement strand
TGTCAAAAGGTCGATCTTTTTTTACAGCAGTACGATATTGGACAATACTTGTACCTACAGATAATTTAAAAGCCAGAGCACGCAGCATTCTTGCGGGGTTATCCATTGCGCCCATAGCTGCAAATTCGGGGTCTTTTTGACGCAGTTCTTTACACATCCAATCCATTCCCTTTGCAGCATAATGATCCAAAACCATTTGGTTTATAATAGGGTCAATGGCGGGCATATCATCTAAGCCTTCGCAAAGCGCTTTGAGGTACAAACCCGTACCACCACAAACTACAGCATATTGATGTTGAGCAAAAATATCTTCTAATTTTTCAAGGGCATAGCGCTCAAAATCGGCTGCATTAAGGGCCTCTTGAACATCATAACAATCGACAAAGTGATGGGGAACAATAGCGCGTTCATCGGCACTAGGCTGTGCAGTACCTATAGTCATTCCTCGATAACATTGACGAGAATCGGCAGAGATAATTTCGGTGTCTAAGCTTTTGGCTACTTCGATAGCAATAGCTGTTTTGCCCACAGCAGTGGGACCAGCAATCACAATGAGTTTTTTTTGCTCAGCCATCTTGTACCGTTAATTACTAAGCTCTAAAAACGTAATCTCGGGCAAAATACCAAATCGACCTTGATAACCCAGAAAACCAAAGCCCCGATTGACATACAGGTATTGTTTCCCTTCATTATAAAGGCCTGCCCAATATTTATAAATGTATTGCACTGGGCTCCATTTGAGCCAAGGAATTTCAACACCAAATTGCATACCGTGGGTATGGCCACTAAAAGTAAGGTCGATATCAGGATATTCGATACGCACTTGATTCGTCCAATGCGAAGGGTCGTGAGAGAGTAATATTTTGAAAGGGATGTTTTTTTCGGGCAAACCTTCATAAGCATTTTTCATACTGCCATATTTGGGGAAATGTGCTTTTGCGCCCCAGTTTTCAATGCCTATTAAAGCCATTTTATCTGCCCCTCGTTCTAATATAATGTGTTCATTCATCATTAAGCGCCAACCCATATCTGCATGGATTTTTTTCAGCATTTCGAGATTTTCTACTTTACTTTCTGGTGTGGGCCAAGTGACATAATCGCCATAATCATGATTACCTAAAATGGAATATACACCCATGGGTGCTTTGAGCCTTGAAAATATTTTTTGGTAGGCACCCACTTCTGTAGAGCGATCGTTGACAAGGTCGCCTGTAAAAAAAATGATATCGGGCTGAAGGTCGAGCGCCATTTGAATGCCTTTGGCCACGGCCTCTTCATTGTCGAAGCTCCCACTATGGATATCAGATAATTGTACAATTTTGAGCCCTGCAAAGGCGGCTGGCAAATTGGGAAATTTTACTTTTACCTTTTTGATTTGATAACGATAGCGATTACCAATACCATTGATAAAACCGACAATAATACCTGCTCCCAGCACCAATGCCAATCGAGATAAAAAGGTCGAGCGCGAAATACCATTGCTTACAATTGCTTGCACGGGCTCGTCTTTTGCTTTATTGACCAATAACAAAATAGCTCTTCGAAGATCATCACCCAACATGATGACAAGTATCAATACTTTACTCACCAACAAACCAATGGCTAAGGCAATATAGACTGTTTTGACACTATTGGGAATATTGAGCAGCCCACTGCGAAGGATAAAAAAACCAGTCCAGCACAGAATATCAACCAACACATAAACGCCCATAGCTATATTACGAGCGGTATGGGGCATATTTCTCAAGGCCGATTTGAGCACGATAAAACTATAATATTCAGCCAAAGCCACAACCGTAAAAAAAAGAATAATCCGAATGGTGTTCATTATGATAAAAAATCTAAAAAATATATTTGCGCAGCAAAGGTAGAATGTCGAATGGTAGGAAAATGGTACAAATGCAAAGAAAATGGAAAAATAAAATTGTTGTTTTAAAATAATTTGAAATGGATACACAATTTTACAAGCTAATTATTAGCTTTGTAGCAAATCATTATTGTACGCGACTTATGAAAAAAATAGTATTTGGCCTAAGTATGGGCTTAATCTTGCTTAGTGCATCTTGCAAAAAAGAGTTTGGTGGCCTTCCAGAAAACTCTTGGTCGATAGCAGGCAAAACCTTTACTGCTCAATCAGTACAAGTCAGTAATGCTAGCAATTATATATCTGCTGCTGATGGCAAAGGGTCAACTTTAGATTTTTCATTTAAGAGTATACCCACTAGCAATGCCGATTTGACGGTAAATGACGTAGCCTATACCAACAAAGAAATTGCCCTGCGAACCATCCTTAGCGGAAATATTGTGTACAACAGTATCGCAAGTGCTGGAACATTTGTTTTGGTAAGGGTGAGCAATGGCAAATACACCTTGATTGCCAATGACCTAAAATTTGTGAATGCCAGTAACGCTAAAGACACCGTTTTGGTTTCCACACATATCGTTGAGCAATAATGCCATTATTTAATCTTACAACTATTTATTACCTCTAATTAATCATAATGAAAAAAATTCACTTTTTAATTGTAGCAGCATTTGCTATCATCCTTGCCTCTTGTTCAAAAGAATATCCGGTACCCGTTTTTACGCCTGAAAAGAATACCTGGTTGGTCAATGTAGATACTTTTGGCCCAGCCAATTTTGTATATTATGACACCGCTGGCTTAATGTATGGTGGAATAGTAGGCAAAGGCTCCGTAACGGTTAAATTTAGTTCAAAACCAAAAGCTGATGGAGCATATACCTTCCGCGAAAAAGCTGACGAACCATTTGAAGTAAGTATCATAGTGATGGATAGTGTCAAAAAAGTCTCTTGGCAATCAACAGATGATGACGGTTTGCCCTTAAAAGAAGAGCAAACAGCTACTGTAACGGTAAACGGCAACCGCATTGGCATAGCCTTCAACAATAAATGGCTAAAACGTACGGATATTGTAGATAAAGCAAAGGTTTCCCTAAACGTAGAATAAGTCGTTTTTTGATGTTTAATAATCATTACCCCTAAATAAGCCGCTATTTTTTAGCGGCTTATTTTTTTACTGTAATAAATTATGGTGCTCCTTAGGACAATGCTTTAACTTTGAACACAATTAAATGCTAAGTGAGCCTTGGATACCGATTGTACTTTTATCAATTATAAAGACACCAACTCCTTTTCGGAATTAGTGTATGATTATATTGACAACGCTAAAACCCTTCAACCTTTTTACCAATTCACCGCTGACAAAAAAGGCATTGAAGAGGCTATTGATGCTCGAAAAAACAGGGCTGTCAATAGGCCTGTATTGGTAGAAGTTTTACAAGAACAGTATGCATCTACAGATGCCCCCGATGCGGTATTGGCCAATATACAATCGCTACTACATCCCAACACCTACACCATTTGCACTGCCCACCAACCCAATTTGTTGACAGGCTATCTATATTTCTTCTATAAAATATTACATGCCATTAAAATGGCAGAGGTATTGAAGACAGAGCGTCCCGAATTAAATTTTGTACCGGTATACTACATGGGTAGTGAAGATAATGACCTCGAGGAATTAGGGCAATTTTGGCATCAAGGTCAAAAATATACCTGGGATGCAGCTGGGCAAACAGGTGCTGTAGGCCGCATGAACACAAAAAGTTTAGCGTTAGTTTTAGAAAAACTCTTTACCTATTATGGACCGCCGGGCAAATATTGTTCAGCACTCATTGAAACCCTATCTGCAGCTTACCTCAAGCAAACAACGATTGCCGCTGCCACACAATATCTGGTCAATTCATTATTTGGCCATTATGGTTTGGTAGTGCTTAACCCGGACAACAAAAAACTAAAAAGATTATTTGCCCCTATTATAATGGATGAGCTCCTTCATCAAAAAGCATATCCAATTGTCCACAAACAATCAGCCTTATTAGCTCAAAACTATACCGTTCAAGCCTTTCCTCGCCCTATCAATTTGTTTTATCTAAAAGATGACATGCGCGCCCGAATAGAAAAACAAGCAGACAAATGGGTGGTGCTTCAAAGCCCAATTGCATTTTCGGAAAAAGAAATTATTGATGAAGTAAACCAACATCCTGATAGATTTAGCCCAAATGTGATTTTACGTGGTTTGTTTCAAGAGACCATTTTGCCCAACATATGCTTTATTGGTGGTGGCTCGGAGCTCGCCTATTGGTTACAATTAAAACCACTTTTTGACCATTACAACATATTTTATCCAAGTCTGTTTTTAAGACAATCGGTACAAATCATCTCCCCAAAAAGTCAAGAACTCCTGCAACAAACAGGCTTCCATGCGAAAGATATTTTTGACACGGAAAACAATCTGATAAAGCGCATGCTTTTACAAAAAAAAGGACCTTCCTGGGATTTAAGTGCTGAAGCACAATCCATTGAAAGTAATTTTGTTGAATTAGCCGCACGAGCAAAACATTTGGAT
>JAXITL010000107.1:0-4444 GCA_034680125.1 Chitinophagaceae bacterium | reverse complement strand
TTTTGTAGAAAGCATTGGCTTTGCGCCTGAGCATGCGGCAATCCGTTTTGATGTTGCACAAACAATTTTGCGTGAATTTCAAGATCAAATTCCACAAGAAAAAACTTTGCAACAAAGCATAGTACCCCACGCACCTTATTCAGTTTCGGTAGATTTATTGCAGCTGATTGCCCAGCAGCCTGCAGACCGTATTATTGCTATACACAACCAAGAGTCGGCCGCTGAAAATGAGTTATACCATAACAAAACTGGGGCTTTTGGGGCGTTTTATACATCAATGGGTATTGATGATAGCTCCTTTGTAGCTAGTGGCCAAAATTCACTGCCTAGCTATGGGGCGCACTTGTCAGACTTGCATACCACTATTTTGGTACACAATACTTTTAGCGAAAAAAGTGATATCGATTTCGCCCAATCGAAGTTTGATAGGCTGTTTTGGTGTCTTTGCCCCAACGCCAATCTGTATATTGAAAATCGATTGCCCAATATCCATATGCTCATTGACTCCGGTGCAAGCATTTGTATTGGTACAGATAGCTTAGCTTCTAATCACCAACTATCGATAATGGCAGAATTAGAAACGATTCATCAATTGTATCCCCAAATAGGCTGGGAGCAATTGTTACAATGGGCCACTTACAATGGTGCTTGTGCATTGCAGATGCAACAAATCATCGGCAGTTTTGAAGTGGGTAAACGGCCAGGAATCCTGCACATAAAAAACGATTACAGTCTTCAAAAACTATACTAATGGATAATTACTTTGCGCTTTTTGACTTACCCATGAGCTTATGCCCCGATGTGGCTAGTGTAAAAAGTCAATTTTATAAACTCAGCAAACAATATCACCCCGACCGCGTAGCCCAAACAGACGAAGCGGCCAAAGCCGATGTATTGCACAAAGCAGCCTTGATTAATGATGCTTACAAGACCTTGAGCGATCCTGATAAAACGATGGCTTATGTCTTGCGTATGCACCATTTGCTTGAGGACGAAGAAAAATACAATCTGCCGCCCGATTTTTTGATGGACATGATGGAGTTGAATGAATCGGTTTCGGATTATGAAGATGCACCAGAAAAGGAAAGTCTCCAAAGCCAAGCTCATCAAGCCTTGGTAGCGCAATTGGATCAGTGGGATGATGCCTTAAAACCTTTGCTCATAGCCTTTGAAAAAGCTGAGGATAAAGAGCCTGTATTGTTGAAAATTAAAGATTTTTATTTCAGAAAAAAATACTTGTTGCGAATTAGGGAAAGACTTACTACATTTGCCCTCCGTTAAAGCAAAAAGACGGTTTTGCAGCTACCAAGTTTTTCACTGCAATACATTACAACAAAGAATGCCCAGATGGCGGAATTGGTAGACGCGCTAGACTCAAAATCTTGTATTCGCAAGGATGTGCAGGTTCGATTCCTGTTCTGGGCACCTTACCACCTCTAGCAGGTGGTTTTTTTATGTCTATAATGTAGTAAAGTCCTTAGGTTCTCTCTTGCCGCATTGTTTTATGTTTTTTTGATTGTTGTTCATTTTGTACTTCTGCTTCATCTGTAGCCAGTATGCTGTTTATGGGGATTCTTTTTGAACCTATGGGCAAAAAATATGCTTGGATTCTTGTGCCTTAAACGAAAATAAATCCTGGATCAAGCTTGGGTTCAGAAGGTTTATTTATTAGGTTTGCCCAAATTTTAAAAACCCTATGAAAAAAATTATCCTATTAGCATTTCTTGCTTTTTCTATTACAAGCTTAAGTTCTTGTATTAAACTTACAAAATGTGTCTGCACTCCTGGTAAAACATTGAGTGTAAATGGCAGTGATGATTACGAAATTAGACAAAATTGTGAGTCACAATCGAATGGAGCTTGTACTTACTAACATGTTTGACAAGATCAGATAATAAACAACAGAAAAGAGTTACGGTTTAATGTAACTCTTTTCTGTTTTAGTGCTTTTGCTGCCACACTTGTAGCCAATATGAAGCACTTTGTAACGATGTGTCTGCTGCTTTGTAGAAAAGCGTTGCAGTTATTGCAAGCATAGTATGGATGCCGAATGTGAAGCGTCACTGGTCATTCATCATTGCTTTATGCATTTCCCAAAACGAATTTGATAATCCCGCTCCAATGCTTCTTGGTGCATTGGATGGGCAATCCCTATTAATAGTCTAGCTCTTTGCTCCATGTTTTTGCCATAAAGGTTTACGATGCCATACTCTGTCGCCACATAATGTACATGCCCCCTCGTGGTGACTACGCCTGCGCCGGGTTTTAATAATGAAACAATTCTTGATACACCCTTTTTAGTTGTAGAGCTAAGGGCAATAACGGGTTTACCCCCTTCAGACAATGAAGCTCCGCGCATAAAGTCCATTTGGCCTCCTATGCCAGAGTATTGGTAGGTGCCAATAGAATCTGCACATACCTGCCCGGTTATATCTATTTCAATAGCACTATTAATGGACACTACTTTTGGGTTTTTCCGGATGACATCGGTATCATTGACAAAGGCAACATCCTTACAACTGATGGAGGCATTATTATCCACAAAGTCATACAGTTTTCTTGTGCCCAGCATAAAAGAAGTCACTGTTTTACCGCGTCCTACTTTTTTATGCTCGTTGGTAATAACACCCTTTTCTATTAAGGGTATAATTCCATCCGAAAACATTTCGGTATGAATGCCTATACCCTTGTGGTTGTGTAATGCCGCCAATACAGCGTTGGGCAGGGCGCCTATCCCTAATTGCAATGTCGAGCCATTCTCAATCAATTCGGCCAGGTTTTGGCCAATCGTGTTCATCGCAGGGCTTTGTTCTGCAGTATAATCTACTTCAGGCAATGCAGATTCTTCCCATATCATTGCAGTAAATCTAGCAATAGGGATCAGCCCATCACCCAATACGCGTGGCATACGAGGGTTTACTTGTGCAATAATTATGGGCGCATTGCGCAGGGCGCTCAATGCCGCATCTACAGAGGTGCCTAGCGTACAATATCCATGTTGGTCGGGTGGCGAAACCTGAATCAGAGCAACATCTAGTGGGAGGATTTTTTGATCAAATAATCGGGGTATTTCACTCAGAAATATCGGAACATAATCGCCAGCATCACCATTGACCCAATCTCTTACATTCGCCGAAACAAAGAGTGAGTTTAAACGAAAATTTTTCAAAACTTCTGGATGATTCCAATCAAAATCCCCGTAGGTACTGATGGATACTAACTCAATGTCTTTTAGCTCACCCGCTCTGTGTAAGAGTGCATTTACAAGACTTAAGGGTGTGGCGGCGCAACCGTGTATAAAAACCCTATCTCCACTTTTTACGAGTAAAACTGCTTCGGCTGCACTGATATAATTTGGGCTCATGTAGCTAATCTTGATGATTCATTTGGGTAGGCTATAAACTGCTGATCTATGATGATATTGCAGTTCGCTTTAATGCTGCAAAACTACTTAGTTGAAAAGTTAAGGCCTGGCGACTAGTCTTCTTTAGTTATTGCTTCTTTAGCTAGAATTTATTTTTTAATACCTTGTGGTTTTATGTTTTTTTGTGGATTAGGTGTAGCAGCCGGCAAATGATTGTCGCTGACATTGACCCTGTTTTTAGCGGTGGCTTTTAGTGCTTTCTTGTTATTCTTCCTAAGTTTTTCCGCAATCTTTTTTGCGATTTTAAAGATGCTCTTTTCCCATTTCTTTTTAATATTCACCCCTTGATTAACACTACACATTTCAGCTGCGATTTCTTGGGCCATATTTCGGGTGGCTAATTTCATAGGTATAATTTTTGTGGGATGAAGTAAGTGTTGCGGCTATTCTGAGTCTTAAATATGCGCTCTTAAGAACCAAGCCATTTTTTCATGCACCTTCATCAGTCCGGTGATAAAATCGCTAGAGCCTTGATCGTGAAATTCAGCACTAAAGCGATGAATGTTCTCTCGTAAGCTGATGATAAGACTTTCGTGATCGGATAATAAGTCTATGATAAAGCCTTTGCTATTGTTTTCTTCTCTGCTCATTTCGGTTAATCTGGTCAATTGTAAAAAGGACCTTAGAGTAGCTTCAGGGAAATGTCCGATGCTGCGGATGCGCTCAGCTAACTGATCAATTAGTTGATCTAATTCGCCAAATTGGGATTCAAAAAATCGGTGCTTAGCAATGAAGTCAGGACCTTCAACATTCCAATGTGCTTTTTTCGTTTTGGTATACAGCACATATTCGTCGGCCAAAATGATCATTAATTCATTGGCAGCCATCTGGCTACTCACTTCTGATATTCCTATTTGCGCTTTCATTTTTTGTCCTTTGTTTTTACCCAGCAAATGCTTCATTGCATGCGCTTTTATTTTACAAAGTTGGATCTTTTTGAAGCCCTCTAGTTATACTAATCAAGGTTTAGTTTACAAAATTCATTGATTCACGCGCAGTAAAAATATGAATAGCTTGGGA
>JAXITL010000106.1:0-4516 GCA_034680125.1 Chitinophagaceae bacterium | reverse complement strand
AATCAGCATAGAAAGGTAAAAATCACTTTGCGGATTAAAATCTTCTATAAAATAAGAACCTTCGGGCACTTGCCTATCGCCCTCGTATCTTTTGGGGCCAAGAATCCCCGACAATGCGCATACGCGGTATAGCTTTATGAGTTTATAGGGGTCGTTTGCGCCATCTCTACCCCATAATTCTAATTCGTTTTGCGATTTGAATTCACGAATATAAATGTCTTTTGGCGGGTAGCTTAAGGCAAGTGATGTAAATAGTTGCTTGAGTGTATCGTTATATTTGGCATAGGCTTGTGCCACGCGCGTAAAGGAAAGTTGGCTATTGCGTAAATTATTCACATCACTTTGGGCACTCAGATTAAAGCTAGCGATTACGAGGAATAGCAATAGCAAAGCGAATGTTTTAAATTGAAATAATTTCATAGACTAAAAGACGAAAAAGGGTCCAAAGAATGCTTGTGGTGGTATTGAAAAAATACCTCTGCGCATTAAGGATGCACAAAGGTATTTTTAAAGGGTCAAAATATTTTCTTAAAAAAGAAGTATACTATTTAACGGTAAAAATCAATATTTTTTGATTGACAATACCATGCTCATTTTTAACGGTAAGCGTGAAACGTTCTGTACCGATTTTTTTAAGCGTAGTAAAGGTGTGCAAGTAACTAAAATCTAATTGCTCTGCACCCTTCAAATCTTGGTAATAAACTGTCGTGTCTGATGCGCCAGAATAGGTGCGTACGACTTCGAAAGAAGTGTTTTTGCTTTTGTCTTCGGCATTTGTAGCATTTACCTTAAACATGTATTTTTTGTCTTGGATTAAAGTGCTATCGCCCATGATGTAGTCGGTACCCGCCACTAAAGAAATGATCGGTTTGCTACCTACTATTATTGTTTTGCGGCACGATGAAACACTTAATATTACAAGGAGTGCAGCCATTGAGGCTAAAAATAGAGAACGATATTGCATTATATTGTATTAATTTTTCGTTGGCTAAGATAATGAAAATATTATTGAAGAAACAATAGTTGGAGAAATTAGCCTTAATTAAGACTTTCCTTGTGGCTATTCAAATGTACCCTTTCGGCAAGCCAGCTTTTACGCAAGGGTACTAGCCAACGTTCTTGCAATTCTGCTTTCGTGTACACAACATTGTTGAACAAATAGGTTTCTCCATCAATAAAACCTTTGTCGATAGCATATTGAATTTGACCCAAGGGCAGCATTTCGGCTTTGCCTTTGCGCATAAAGGTAATGCTCATACGGTCGAACATATTGACACTGTATTGTCGCTCGATACTTTTAATGATTTTTACAGAAGAGTCTGTGCTGCAGCCGCTCACCGATACAGCTGTTTCATCGGCCATCACCACAATGAATTGCCCAAACAATACTTTAGCCCAACCCTTAACCGCTGCGCCATGTGCCGTCCATTGCGTATAAAATTGCTCCAATTGTTCGTTTATTTCTTGTTGCTCTTTTTCGATAAAGGCCCTGCTGCTTTGGTATACCCACACCCTCGATTTATCCGAAAAGTCTTTTGGCAAAAGCGATTGTACTTCTTCTATAATCATGACACAAAAATAACTAAATCGCAACAATGGAATCAGAAACAATTTTATCATAGAAATTTAATTTTTTTTTGTTTTTCAAAAAACCGTTGTATCCTTGCAGCACGAAAAACAGATGCTTTTTTGTCTTATTCTCTTTTTTCGATGAGCGTTTTGCTCAATTTTTCCTTTTTCTAATAAAAAACAACAATTCTATATCTCGATTGAGTCAGATATGAATTCTTGAATCTTTAACATTCTTTTCCTTCTGAAAAACAATACATGCCTTTCGACATTGCTCAACTAAAAGACATGCTCGTTCCTGAGCTACTGGATCTTATGCGCAGCCGCAAAATACCAGTGGCAGCAGTTTCTGACAAACAAACTTTAATTAAAACCATATTGGAACACGAAAACGTAAAATCTACCAGCACTATAGATGATACTGCCGATGCAGTAGCGAAAAAACCACGTGCACGCAAACCCAAAGCAGAAAAGTTGGGGCCAGAAAACACAGAGGCCTCAACAGCGCCAGTAGCCGAAGCAATTGCTCCAACTGCCGAACAAAATATTGAAGAAAAAGCAGATGCGCTGCCCGCTAAACGTACACGCAAAGCCAAGGCTGTCCCTACTGAAGCTACAGAACCGCTAGCAGCAATGCCTGCTTCTAAGCCAGCAGTAGACCTTCCATCGCTTGAAAAAGCCGCTGAGGCCCCGGAAGAAAAAGCTGCCTCAGCAACAACAGAAGCTACACCTGCTGTTATTCCTTACGGACAAAGGCCTCGAAGCGAGCGCATTGCTAAATTTGAGGAAAGACGAAAAAAGCAAAGCCCCAATAACAATAATACCAACCCAGCTCAGGCAGCCAAGCCCAAAGTGGTGAGTCACCAGCCTGCAGCAACAGAGGAAGAGGAAGAATCGGCCACGGAAGATTCAGGTATCCTGATGCCTTCAGAAAACTCAAGCGACATTCAGCCCCCACAAGAATCCATTGCACAAGAAAAGCCCCAACACCAACATCCCCATCAAAAAAAGCCTCGTGAGCAACAATATGGTAATTATAATGTAGAATTTGATGGTATTATCCAAGGCGAAGGGGTATTGGAAATGATGCCGGATGGTTATGGCTTTTTACGCAGTAGCGATTATAACTACCTCAATTCGCCAGATGACATTTATGTGTCTCCTTCGCAGGTAAAATTATTTGGTTTAAAAACCGGAGATACAGTAAAAGGTACAGTACGTGCACCCAAAGAAGGGGAAAAGTACTTTGCATTGGTCAAGGTCGATACGATTAATGGTCGTTTGCCCGATGAAATCCGTGACCGTGTGCCCTTCGATTATTTGACTCCATTATTTCCTTTCGAAAAATTAAACCTTTCGGTGGGTAATGGTACAAGTAGCATGAGTACACGCATTGTAGATTTATTTACACCCATAGGCAAAGGACAACGTGGATTGATTGTTGCCCAACCCAAGACGGGTAAGACCATGTTGCTGAAAGAAATAGCCAACTCCATAGCAGCAAATCACCCTGAATGTTATTTGATGGTGGTGTTGATAGATGAGCGCCCTGAAGAGGTAACCGATATGCAGCGTAGTGTACGTGCAGAGGTCATCGCTTCTACATTTGACGAGCCTGCAGATAAACATGTTAAGGTGGCGGCCATTGCCTTGCAAAAAGCCAAGAGGTTGGTAGAAGTAGGGCATGATGTAGTGATCTTATTGGACTCGATTACGCGCCTTGCACGAGCACACAATACGGTTGCACCCTCGAGTGGCAAGGTCTTAAGTGGTGGGGTAGAAGCCAATGCGATGCAAAAGCCCAAACAGTTTTTTGGTGCTGCCCGTAAAATCGAAAATGGCGGTTCTTTGACTATTTTGGCAACAGCCCTAATTGACACGGGCTCTAAAATGGATGAAGTGATCTTTGAAGAATTTAAAGGTACAGGTAATATGGAATTGCAATTGGATAGAAAATTGGCCAACCGCCGCATTTATCCTGCAATCGATTTGGTAGCCTCTTCTACACGCCGCGATGATTTATTGTTTGATAAAGATGTACATGGCAAAGTATGGATATTGCGTAAGCATTTGGCAGATATGAATGCCGATGAAGCCATGAACTTTTTGCTCCAACAAATGCGGGGTACCAAATCAAACGAAGAGTTTTTGGCCACAATGAATAAATAATTTTTTTCTAACCGCGTATTCAGTAATAAAAATCTTTTTTTGATAAAAAGAAAAAACTTATTACTTTTGCGCAAAATATCTTGGAGTATCATGTTTGCAATAGTAATTATAGCGGGACAACAATTTAAAGTTAAAAAAGACGATCAATTGTTTGTACACAGATTAGCGGGCCAGGTAGGCGACGCTGTTGAATTTAAGGATGTGTTGATGGTAGGCGATAGCGGAAATTTTTCTTTCGGCAAAGCAGTTTCAGCATCAGTAAAAGCAGAGATTGTTGAGCACTTAAAAGGTGACAAAGTAATCGTGTTTAAAAAGAAACGTCGTAAAGGTTATCAAAAATCAAACGGCCATCGTCAATACTTGACGAAAATAAAAATTAGTGCAATTGCATAATTTTTAAATCTAATCATTATATTTGTTTTTAATTACAGTAAAAGGATAATAAAAAATGGCACATAAGAAAGGTGAAGGTAGTGTAAAGAATAATAGAGATTCGGAAAGTAAGCGCCTCGGAGTAAAGATTTTTGGTGGTCAACCAGCAATCTCTGGTAACATCATCGTGCGTCAGCGCGGTACTGTTTACCATCCAGGAAACAACGTAGGTTTGGGTAAAGATTTCACCATTTTTGCACTTACTGACGGTATCGTTGAATTCCGCAAAACAAGAAACAAAACAATGATTTCTGTAAAAGAAATCTCAGCAACAGCCGAGGCGTAACTTACCTCAGTTGTTTTGCCATAAAGAGTTTTACTAACCCCAAATTAAATTCCAACGGTT
>JAXITL010000105.1:0-4547 GCA_034680125.1 Chitinophagaceae bacterium | reverse complement strand
ATTCAATACTACCTCTTCCTTAGCCTTGCCCTTTTTTGTATAGGCATCATGGGAGCCCTGATGCGCCGCAACGCCATCATTATTTTTATGAGCATCGAATTAATGTTGAATGCCGTAAACTTATTACTAGCAGCATTCTCCAAAATGTACAATGATAGTGCCGCACAGATTTTTGTATTTTTTATTATGGTGGTGGCAGCAGCAGAAGTGGCCGTTGGTTTAGCCATTATTGTAATGGTGTATCGTAAAGTACATTCGGTGGATGTCAATATCCTCAACCGATTGAAACATTAAAATCACTTTTTGCTATAGCCTAAAACTACCTGTTTCTAAACACAAAACATGATTCAATCAAGGATTAATCATTCAAAATTTGTACTACTGATATGCTTTATTGTAATGGCATACAGCAGTTTTGTGTTTTATCCTCGTTGGCAGCAGCAGCATTCCGAAGCTACAATTGCCTATGATGTTGAAGGTTATTACTATTATCTCCCTGCGCTATTTATTTACAAAGACATCAAAAAGCTTGGTTTCAAGGATAATATAATGAACAAATACCAAGCTTCTGGCACTGGTGTTTTTCAGCATGGTTTTATAGAGGAGCAGTCAGGAAATTATGTATTGAAATATAGCTGTGGAATGGCTGTTATGTATTTGCCTGCCTTTATTGTGGCACATTCAATTGCTTCAGTTGCTGGTTTTCCTGCTGATGGATTTTCAATACCCTACCAATTGTCCTTGCAAATTTGGGGATTATTGTTCGCTTTTATCGGATTGTATCATTTGCGCAAACTGCTTCAATATTATTACTCCGATGCTGTAGTTTCTATTGTTTTGTTGTTGTTGGTATTGGGTAGCAATTACCTCAATTATGCAGCCATTGATATAGGAATGTCGCATTCGTGGCTGTTTACATTGTATGTCTTTTTGCTGTTAAATACGCATCATTTCTACAAAACATTTGCTGCGAAATATGCTATCCGTTCAGGTTTTATAATTGGGCTGATGGTTTTAATTAGACCTACCGAAATTATTGCTTGCCTCATTCCCTTGCTTTGGGGTATGGAATCCCTTTCTGAACTAAAGGAAAGGTTTAAGCTCTTCCTGCGCTATAAAAAGACAATAGCGATTGCGGCGATTTCGCTTTTTTCAGTTGTATTGCTCCAATTGTTTTATTGGCATTATGTATCGGGTCAATGGCTAGTGTACAGTTATAGAGACCAGGGCTTTAATTTTATAAGACCTCATGCCTTTGTGTTTAGCTGGTCGTACCGTGCCGGTTGGTTGCGCTACTCACCAATGATGCTTTTGTGTTTTGTGGGCTTTTTAATTTATGCATGGCGTGGCAAAAACAAATTGGCGGTAATGCTTTTCTTCGCACTAAATTATTATATCGTTAGCTCTTGGAATGTTTGGGATTATGGCAGCTATAGCGGAAGGGCGATGATTCAGAGTTATCCGGTTTTGCTTTTTGCAATGGCCACTTTGATAGAATTAATTGTACAAAAAAAGTATTTGGTATTAGTAGCTACACCTGTAATTATATTGTTTTTATACATCAATATTTGGTGGACTTATCAAGCACATAATAAGGATGGTGTAATAGACGCATTGTGCACTAACAAAGAATATTATTGGAAAATGGTAGGGCGGTGGTCTTTGCCCGAAAAATTTTTAAAACTAAAAGATACCGATGAGTTGCCCGAAAATGAACCCCAAGCATTGAGTTTGATTTTTTCGGATAGTATTTCTGCACTTGCTTGTGTAGATAAAGAACAACAAGATCAACATTTCGCGGCTATTTCACTTGCACATACGCAAGAAAATGAGTGGATAAGAGTGTCTGCCGATTTTCAGTCTTTTGAAAAGGAATGGGATGTATGGCGAATGCCCCAATTCATTGTACAGTTGAAAAGAGGGACTCAAATTATCAAAACCAGAATGATCAGAACACATCGGTTTTTAAATGGCTACGAAAAAAGAAATTTATTTATTGATATTCGCATTCCAAATGAAACAACTGACTCTCTTTTGGTAAGATACTGGAATGGGGAAGGCGATAAAAAAAATTGTTTGAACAAATTAACAGTCTATACTTTTAAAGCATAATATGATACAATTAGCATACTTAATTCCTTTGTTTCCCTTGATTGGTTTTTTAATCAATGGTCTTGGCTGGAAATCGATGCCCAAACAAGCTGCAGGCTTTTTAGCGAGCTTAATGATGCTGGTTTCTTTTGGTCTGTCTTTAGCCATTTTCTTTGAGGTCAAAGCTGGTGCTGCAGATACCATTATTCCTTTGTTCGATTTTATTCATTCGGGTAAATTGTTGATTCCTTTCGCCTTTAAAATTGATGCACTGTCCTCTTTATTCCTGCTCATCATTACTGGAGTGGGTTTCCTCATCCATGTGTATTCTACCAGTTATATGCATGATGATGAAGGTGTGGTGAAATATTTTGCCTACCTCAACCTCTTCGTTTTCTCGATGTTGTTGTTGGTTATGGGTTCCAATTACCTCATTATGTTTATTGGATGGGAAGGTGTTGGTCTTTGTTCTTATTTGTTGATTGGATTCTGGTTCAAGAACCGCGACTATACCAATGCTGCAAAAAAGGCATTTGTGATGAACCGTATTGGCGACCTTGGCTTTTTAGTAGGCATGATGTTGGTGCTCTACAACTTTAGTACCCTTAATTACAACGAACTTTTTGCCCAAATTAATACCAACCAAACAGTCTTGAGTGGCTCAACATACACTTGGATTGCTATTTGTTTCTTTATTGGCGCAATGGGTAAAAGTGCTCAATTGCCCCTCTACACCTGGCTTCCCGATGCGATGGCAGGTCCAACTCCGGTTTCGGCATTGATCCATGCCGCAACGATGGTAACGGCGGGTATTTATATGATTGCCCGTAGCTCAGTGATTTACAATCAATCAGAATTTGCTTTGCATTTCATTGCTATTGTGGGTTTGCTTACTGCAATTCTTGCGGCTACCATTGCCATCAAACAATACGATATTAAAAAAGTATTGGCCTATTCTACAGTAAGCCAACTGGGTTTTATGTTTCTCGCCATTGGTTGCGGAGCCTACACCACAGCTGTATTCCATGTAATGACGCATGCCTTTTTCAAAGCGCTTTTGTTCTTAGGTTCGGGTTCTGTAATCCATGCTATGGGTGGCGAGCAAGACATTCGTTCGATGGGAGGCTTGGGTAAGAAAATGCGCATTACCCAAATCACCTTTTTAATCGGTTGCGTGGCCATTGCTGGTATTCCTCCCTTCGCAGGATTCTTTTCGAAAGATGAAATTTTGGCCGCTGCATTTGCACATAGTCCAGTCTTGTATGTTGCCGCATTAGGCGCTGCATTGATGACGGCCTTTTATATGTTCCGCTTGTACTTCCTTACCTTCTCTGGTAAATTCCGCGGCACACACGAACAAGAACATCACCTGCACGAAAGCCCTGCAGCCATGACATTCCCACTGATTGTACTGGCTATTTTGGCCACTGTTTCGGGTTTTGTGGGCTTGCCAGAAGTGTTCAGCGAACACCATTCATTAAACGAGTTTTTACATACAGCGGTAACCAATTTTGGCGCTCATCATATGGAGCATAACACCGAGTTGATGTTGATGGGATTGTCTGTGGGCTTGGTTTCTGTTATGATTGGCCTAGCTTATGCACGTACCAAAACCCCCAATTTTGTAGCGAATACGGGCCTAGCCAAAGTGCTCGAAAACAAATGGTATGTAGATGAATTCTATGATGCTGTTGTGGTAAATCCATTGGTAAAATTCAGTGGCTTTTTAGACAGAATCATTGAAAGAAAAGGTATTGATGGTGGTGTAAATGGTGTGGGCAAGATGGTACGATGGGGTGCAGATAGAATGCGCCTGTTGCAAAACGGACAAGTAGGTGCCTACTTGTTTACAATGGTTATTGGTATCGTTTTGATTTTTGTGCTGGGTTTGTTTTTTGTCAATTTTTAATTAAGATTTTTAGCTTCAGGAAATATGGTTTTAGTATTACTTCTCGTCATTCCGTTTTTAGTGGGTATTGTTTCTTTTCTTGCAAAAGATGCTGCTAAAAATGTTGCCTTATTCGGCTCACTTATTAGCCTTGCTCTATCTATTTATGTAGCCGCTTATTGTGGCACAGAGCAAATTGCTCCTGTGAGTTATGCCTGGATGCCCGCTATTGGCGCACAGTTCAGCTTGGCTGCCGATGGGATGGCTGCAATGCTTTGTTTGTTGACAGGCATCATTTTTCCCGTGCTTTTACTCATCAACAGGCACAAGGAAATTCCCAATCCTGCAGCCTATTATGGTCTAATCTTGTTGAGTCAAGCGGGTTTGATGGGCGTGTTTTTAGCTTCTGATGCGTTGCTGTTTTATTTCTTTTGGGAGCTAGCCCTAATTCCTGTTTATTTCCTTTGTTCTACTTGGGGTGGCGAACGCCGTATTCAAGTAACGTTTAAATTCTTTGTATACACTTTTGTAGGTAGCTTAATGATGTTGTCGGCATTGATTTATTTGT
>JAXITL010000104.1:0-4568 GCA_034680125.1 Chitinophagaceae bacterium | reverse complement strand
CTGCTGCTTGGCTCATATCACGTGGCACACAAAGGTACATTCCACGAATGCTATTAATAATCATCCCCATTGGCGAACCACTATGCCAAATTCCTTCTAATCGGTGACCGCGTGTACGAATAATTAAAGGGCATTTTTGTCCGCCATAAGTACGGTATTGTAAAGTAGCCACATCATCACAGAGCGGTTGTAAGCCATACAACAGGTAATCGAGATATTGAATCTCGGCAATGGGACGTAAACCGCGCAAGGCCATACCTAAACCTTGACCAACAATGGTTGCTTCGCGAATGCCCGTGTCGGTAATGCGCAATTCGCCATACTTATCTTGTAGGCCAGCAAAACCTTGGTTTACATCGCCAATTTTACCTAAATCCTCGCCAAAGGCAAATACAGAAGGATTAGAGGCAAACAACTGATCGAAATATTTGTTGAGAATTTCATAGCCATTCAGCTGTGCTGCAGTCTCGTCATATTGCGGTTTTACTTCAGCAACTTTAAGGGCATTGTAAGGCGACTGCGACTGCTGGAAGGAACTAAATTTATCTTCGTTATCGGCTTTTAAGCTATCAAAATAATTACGCAGAGCACGCACGGCTTCGTTATTGATTCCCGAGCATAAGGCAAGCACTCTATAAATGGTTTGCATTACGTCTTTACGAATAGGCTCTTTTATAGATGTTAGGTTTTGAACCAATGAGGCAATGTGTTCCCCTTTTGCATGGCCTTGCATGACCACTTGGTTGCACAATGTGGCGGTTTGATGTACTTGTTGGCGGATGGGCTCAATAAAATTTTGCCAAGCACGTTGTTTGCTTTCGCGAGCATCTTGTTTGGCTTCTTCTTCGATAGCGAGCACAGCAGCTTCATCGGCGATTTCATTGTTCAAAATGAACTCCCTCATCTTCACCACGCAGTCCATTTCTTTTTCAAATTCAAGACGCTCTTTGCTTTTGTAGCGTTCATGTGAGCCAGAGGTCGAATGACCTTGAGGCTGGGTGATTTCTTGAATATGAAATAGCACGGGCACTTGTGTTTCGCGTGTGCGCTGAATACCATTTTTTATCGTACTGACTAGAGTAGCATAATCCCAACCTTTAACCGTTTCAATATGAACACCCCCGCTTTTTGCATCCCATTGCATCCCAGCTAGGGCTTTTGAAATGGAGCTTTTGGTAGTTTGATATTTTCGAGGAACAGATATACCATATCCATCATCATAAACAAATACGGCAAGTGGCACCTGCAAAACACCCGCAGCATTGATGGTTTCCCAAAAAAGCCCTTCAGAGGTAGAGGCATCGCCAATGGTACAAAAGACAACTTCGTTGCCCTTATGCGTAAACTTTTCAAAACCGCTTTGTAATTCTTCGCAATTACGGTACATTTTGGAGGCATAAGCCATACCCAATGCGCGCACCATTTGCCCAGCTGTGGGCGATATGTCACTGGAAGATTGAGGTGCTTGCATTAAATCCTTCCACTCACCTTTTTCATCAACCCAACGCGTACCATAGTGACCATTCATCATACGGCCAGCAGTGGCAGGTTCTGCATCTACATCTGGATTGGCGTACAATTGGGAGAAAAACTTTTCAATATCACTCATTCCTGTGGCAAACATTAAGGTTTGATCGCGGTAATAACCGGAGCGAATATCCCCTGCTTGCATACACTTAGCAATCGCTATTTGCACCAATTCTTTACCATCACCAAAAATCCCAAATTTGGCTTTGCCTGTCAATACTTCTTTACGCCCAATAAGACTTGCTTCACGACTAGACACAACTAATTTGTAATCGTTGAGCACTTCGGCTTTTAATTCTTCGAAAGAAATTTTTTGATTATTCACAGTTGCAGAACCCTTCATCATAAAATGACAATATTTTTCGTTGAGGCACAAAGATAATAGATAATGTTTACCATTGAAAAACTCAACAATTGAAAAAAGATAGATAACAAAATGAAAATTACATTTTGTTATCTATCCTGCAGAAATTTAAGTTCAAATCCTCCAATGAGCGAATGACTAAAAAATTACAATTCAATTAGTCTTGGAATCCTATTATTTAGATTGCAACCTAACAATGGGTACTATCATTTCTTCGATTGAAATACCGCCATGCTGGAAAGTGTTTTTGTAATAGTTTACAAAATGATTGTAATTATTGGGGTAACAAAGGAAAACGTCCTCTTTAGCAAAAATGAATGTTGAACTAACATTGGGTCGAGGAAGACCTGCTAATTTAGGATCTCTAAAGGCCAAAACATCTTTTTCTTCATACTGAAGATTCTTACCATGCTTATAGCGCAAATTGGCTGTGGTAGCCCTATCGCCAATTACCTTACTCGGTGTTTTTACTTTTTGGGTACCGTGGTCTGTAGTAATCATTACTTGAACATCCTTTTCGGCAATCTTGCGCAAGGCACCAAAAAGTGGAGAATGTTCGAACCAACTAACTGTAAGCGATCGATAAGAAGCTTCATCACCTGCCAATTCCTTCAAAACTTCCATCTCGGTACGGGCATGCGAGAGCATATCAACAAAATTATACACGATAACCGTGAGATCGTTTTTGAGATAATTGTGAATATTATCCTCTAATTGTTTCGCATGGTCATTATTGGTTATTTTGACATATTGGGTTTTCAATTTGTCAAGACCTAAATTTTTCAATTGCGCTTGTAAAAAAACATCTTCGAAAAGATTTTTACCCCCCTCTTCATCATCATTTTTCCATTCGTTCGGGAATTTCTTTTCGATATCAATGGGGAGCATCCCTGCAAATAAAGCATTGCGACAATACTGGGTTGCTGTAGGCAGGATGCTATAAAACATATCTTCATCTACAATTCGATACAAATCAGTTAAAATATGCTGTATCGCCTTCCATTGGTCATAGCGAAGATTATCGATGACAATTAAAAAGCTTGGTTTTTCTGGACTAAGATGTGGTGCCACCTTTTCTTTAAAAACTTGGTGTGAAAAAAGAGGGGCATTAGATTTACCGGCTATCCAGTCGGCATAATTTTTGGAGACGTATTTGAAAAATTCTGTATTAGCCTCACCTTTTTGGGAGTGCAAAATCTCCATCATTTCGGTACTACCACTTTTCACCATTTCCAACTCCCAAAAGACTAATTTCTTATAGAGTTCTTTCCATTCTTCGTGATTAGGCTTATCGTTGAGCGCCATAAACAAGTTACGAAATTCTTGTTGATAAGCAGAGGTCGTTTTTTCAGAAATCAAACGTTTACCATCCATTATTTTCTTTAATGAAAGCAATACCTGATTGGGATTAACAGGCTTTATGAGGTAATCAGAAATTTGGGCACCAATAGCCTCTTCCATGATGTTTTCGGCCTCATTTTTGGTAACCATCACTACAGGCAAATCGGCATACAGCTCTTTTATTTTTTGAAGCACTTCAAGGCCTGTCATGCTGGGCATACTTTCATCGAGCAATACCACGTCGATTTGCTTTTCTTTTAAAATCTCTAAGGCGTCATAGCCATTTGAAATCGGCGTAAGGACATAACCCTTATTGGTTAAAAAAAGAATTTGCGATTTTAAAGAATCTATTTCATCATCTACCCAAAGTATATTGCCCAAGACGGTATTATTCATAAAGTGTACTTTTTTAGGTTTATTGTATTGCTAAAGTAATAGCTTAACAGCAACATCGTTTTTGTTTAACGGAATTTTGGGATGATTGTTATGTGTGGGTCGGGGTATTTAAAAAAAGCATCAACAAAATAGCTTTATAAAGCTAAGCGCACAACAGATAATTAGAGTAATGGTACACTAACGAAAAGCAATAGCATCAATACATAACCCATTTATGCTGTGCTGTCTATCCAATTTACTTGCCCATGCAGGAGAATTGAAAGAACAACTGAGGAATAATGATCATGGAGTGAGGACTTCATTTTTCAAACCAGCACCAATGGTTCATAACCCCTTCAAATGAAACATGGGACTGCCCTATATTTGTAATCAAGAAAGCATTTCAATCTGTTCAATAATTTCTCAAAAATGATTCATAAAAAAACCTTGGTATTGGGCGCTTCTAGCAACCCTAGTCGTTACAGTTATTTAGCTATAAACAGTCTAATCGCACATGAGCATTCGGTGCTGGCTATTGGTAAAAAAAAAGGAATGGTGGGTGATGTAGTAATAAACAACGAAAATATTGTTGCAGAAGATGTAGATACCATTACACTATACCTCAACCCAAGCAATCAAAAACCTTATTACGATTATATCTTAACCACAAATCCCAAGCGTATCATTTTTAACCCCGGCACGGAAAATGACGAATTGGAAAACCTGGCTAAACATGCAGGTATAGAAACAATGGAAGCCTGCACCTTGGTGCTATTGGCCAGCAACCAATATTAAACTTAAACAAAAAGGCTGCACAATTTGCAGCCTTTTTTGGTGTTCTTTATTCTATTAAATTAATTATGCACATTTTCCTCATTCCATTTGGCTCTACCCTCTCCCTTTATGAGATGCCTTTCAGAGTGATAGGAAGATCGAACAAGTGGACCACTTTCAACATAAT
>JAXITL010000103.1:0-4578 GCA_034680125.1 Chitinophagaceae bacterium | reverse complement strand
GTTGCTGCATATAGTTGGCCGAATATTTCAATCGACTTCCATACCAACTAAACATTTCTCCGTCAACCAATAAGATTTTTGTTTGTGGGAAATGCCCTTGTAATTCATTGATATGCATTGCTGTAAAGGGATAAGGCTCAGAGGAAAGCAATATTAAATCAGGATTGAGCTTTTGTAATCTTTCAATAGTTGTTTCGGGGTAACGTTGTTGTGTGTCATACACATTGTGCCAGCCTATTTGGTGGATTACATCGTGAATAAAAGTATCATCTCCAACCGTCATCCAAGGGTTTTTCCAAATAAGGTAGGCGACGGAAAGGGCTTGGGTCGATGGTATGATTGCAGAAAAGCCCCTCTTTATTTCCTTAATTAATGAAAAGGCTATTTCCTTTTTATCCACCATGTTAGCCACTTGCTGGATCATGACACATGCATCTTCAATGGTTTTGATATCGCTGATCCAAACAGGAAAATACTTGGCCAGTTCTTCAATTTCGGCTTGGGTATTTTCTTCTTTATTGCCAATAATTAAGTCGGGCTTGAGTTCTTTAATGGTATCAAGATTTAATTTTTTAGTGCCGCCAACTTTTGTCTTTTTTCCCAACCATTCTTTAGGATGTGTACAAAATTTGGTGATACCTATAATTTCCTCGTCCAAGCCTACATCAAAAAGCAATTCTGTTTGCGAAGGCACGAGCGAAATAATGCGCTTTGGCGGAAAGGCAATTTCCACCTTGCGGCCCATCATATCTTCAAAACACCTTAGTTCTTGCATTTTATTTAAACCGTTTAAACAGTAGCAAAACAAAAAAGGATAAAATGATATTAAAGGGAAAAAATGAGTTGCCAAAAATGAATTCAGGCGAATCTCTTTGGGTAAAATAAATGATGCCTAAACTGATTATACTAAAAGACACATAAGCTATGGCTGTCCATTTCCGCATGGTGCATAAGAATACCGATAACAGGCTAAAAATGAGCATGCCTAAGGGTCGCAACCAATCGCGTTGTGCTATTGGAGTAGGGTATAGCGTGATTATGGCACTCAGGCTAATAATGATATGAAATAAAGCCGCCAATGGAAATAGGATTGGCGGCTTTGTAATCAATTGTTTTAATGAAAATTCGGACATCTACTTTATTTAGAAAAGGCGTTGATAATATCATATTTGGTGAGGATATGGTAGTCGCCACTATCATCCTTTGCTAACACACCAGCATTGTCTTTATTAATAAACTGTGTGAGTCTATCTACGCGAGTTTCCATAGATACTACTGGCATTGCTGCTTCTATTACCTCACTAATTTTTTTGTCTTTGATATCGGCATCCTCCATCAATTTTTTAAACAAACCACTTTGGGTAATGCTACCACCCATGGCACCATTTACCATTACCGGGATTTGCTCAATATCATACTTTTTCATGGCAGCCATAGCTTCAGAAACTGGGCTTTCTGCGTCAAGGGTCACCAATCTTCTTCTGCCTAAACCACCAATTAAATCTTTAACGGTATGAACGTCCAAAAATCCTCTTTCGAGCATCCATTCGTCATTGAATATTTTACCCACATAACGGCTACCATGGTCATGGAAAATCAAAACCACAAAGTCGCTTGGCTTTAATTGCGCTTTCATTTGTAATAATCCTGCAACTACAGAACCCGCCGAATATCCAACGAAAATACCTTCTTCTTTGGCTATGCGTCGTGCCATTACTGCACCATCTTTATCCGTAACTTTTTCAAAATGATCGATAACTGATTTATCATAGTTTTCAGGCACAAAATCTTCACCAAAACCCTCGGAGATATAGGGGTGCACTTCCTTCATGTCAATTTCACCCGTTTCATACCATTTCTTAAGCAGTGAACCATAGCTATCGATAGCCCACATTTGTACAGTAGGGTTTTGTTCCTTCATGTATTTTCCAATACCCGTAATGGTACCACCGGTACCCGATGCAACCACCACATGCGTTACTTTTCCCTCTGTTTGATTCCAGATTTCAGGTGCAGTTGTTTCGTAATGAGCCAATCGATTAGCAAGATTGTCGTATTGGTTGACGTACCAAGAATTAGGCACTTCTGTTGCTAATCTTTTGGATACCGAATAATAGGATCGGGGGTCTTCGGGTTCAACGTTTGTGGGGCAAACAATTACCTCGGCACCCATTGCTTTCAGAATATCTACTTTTTCTTTTGATTGCTTATCGGTGGTGGTGAAAATACATTTATACCCTTTGATAATCGCGGCTATTGCCAAGCCCATACCTGTATTGCCCGAGGTGCCTTCTATAATGGTACCGCCTGGTTTTAGTCGGCCATCTTGTTCAGCAACTTCAATCATTTTAAGTGCCATACGGTCTTTAATACTATTGCCCGGATTGCCATATTCAATTTTGGCATAAACTGGGCAAGGAAAATCGCTGCCGATTACTTTATTGAGCCTTACAAGGGGCGTATCGCCAATGGTTTCTAGTATGTTGTCGAATACTTTGTGCATAGATTGATGGTGTAAAAATGTCCTGCGAAAGTAGTTAAATTATTTTTGAGCAGTCTTTGAAGCTATGTTATGGCTTCTTTTGTTTTTTTTGTTTATTTTATGAAAGTAAAAGATAAACAAATCGTCTTATTCGGTAGATTTGTGTTATAATAATTCAAAACAATATAGAAAATGACTATTACACAACTTGAATATGCTGTAGCCGTGGCCACCTACCATAGCTTTGTAGCGGCTGCAGAAAAATGTTTTGTTACTCAACCCACTCTGTCGATGCAAATTCAGAAGTTGGAAGAAGAATTGGGTATTAAGTTGTTTGACCGCAATAATCGTCCCAATACCGTTACTGCTATTGGCGAGCCTATCATCGAGCAAGCAAAAATCATTCTGGCACAATGCAATAAAGTTTTTGAGTTGGTAAATAGCAACCAAAGTATTGTGGCTGGAATTTTCAAATTGGCGGTCATACCTTCCGTGGCACCATATTTAATGCCTGGTTTGTTAGACCAATATGCCGATCATTATCCTGATGTGAAATTATTAGTAAAAGAAATGGAGACCGATCAAATTTTGGCCGCCCTGAAGAACAATGAAATTGATGCCGCAATCGTAAGTACACCACTAGAAAATAGTTCTATTGTTGAATATCCACTTTTTTACGAGCCATTTGTCGGTTATTTTCCTGAAGGTGCAGCCGTACTCAAGAAGAAATTGATTTCGGCATCCGATATCGATATGGAAAATTTGCTTTTGCTCAATGAAGGTCATTGTATGCGTAACCAAATTCTTGATTTGTGCAGCGATCATATCCAAGAGTTACAAGCACAAAAAAGTTTTCAATACAATAGTAGCAGTGTAGATACGCTGCGTAAATTGGTCGACCGAAATAAAGGAATGACCGTATTACCAGAATTGGCTGTTACAGAATTTACCGAAGATCAACAAGATCGAGTGCGCTATTTCGAAGATCCAGAACCAGTGCGTGAAATCAGCTTGGTAACCAATGGGCAATTTGTAAAAGTGAGTTTGTTGCAAAGTCTTATTGATGAAATTCTTTTATTGGTTCCTGAAAAAATGAGGGCCCAAACCAAAAAAAGAAAAATCCTTCGGATCCAATCGTCGAGATTGAGTTAATATTGCCACTCGTTGATTTTAATTTTATCCAAAACAAATTCATGGCTTTAGATCGTTCCCTAGCACCACTTATTAATGATCCTGTATCATTCGACTATATTTTACCACCACTCAACAGCACTGTTTTAAGTAACAATATTCCTTTGTATTGGATTAATGCTGGGGTGCAAGATGTAGTAGAAATTAATTGGGTTTTTAATGCTGGGATTTGGCATGAACAAAAAAATGCAGTTGCACAAGCTACCGCCGCCCAACTCAAAAATGGTACCGCTAGCCGCACTGCGCAACAAATCAATGAAGCATTGGAATTTTATGGCGCAAGCCTGAAAGTAAATGCGGGTAATGATCATACAACACTAACACTGCATAGCCTGAGCAAGCATTTGCCTGAATTGTTGCCGATTGTATGGGATGTGATTGTCAACCCTATTTTTCCAGAAACGGAACTAGAAATACATAAACAAAATGCCATCCAACGCTTGTTGGTAAGTCTACGGGAATGCGAATTTGTGGCGAATCAGCAAATTGATGCCGCTTTATTTGGCGACCAATTTCCTTATGGGCGCTATACCCAAAAAGAAATGATTGAAGCGTTAACTTCATCCGATTTAAAAGCGTTTCACCAAGAGCATTATACTTTGGCGGACTTGAAAATTTTCATGTCTGGAAAAGTAAGCGATCAAGAAGTATCCTTATTCAATCATCTATTGGGGAAGGCAACGATAGGGCCTGTTGCCAAAAAGCCAAGACAATACACCGTACAGCCCAATCCGCAGTCTGTACGCCGTATAGACAACGATCCTAATGGCGTCCAGGGCGCTATCCGTATTGGCCGCAGATTGATTACCCGCAAGCATCCTGATTTTGCAGCACTCGTGGTTTTGAATACGGTATTTGGTGGATATTTTGGTTCAAGGTTGATGAGTAATATCCGAGAAGAAAAG
>JAXITL010000102.1:0-4668 GCA_034680125.1 Chitinophagaceae bacterium | reverse complement strand
TGCTCAAAGCTTACAATCCCTTTCTGAGTCGATATTTGCTGGGTATAAAATTGGGAATGAATTATTGATAATTAACGCAGCCTTGACGTTTGGACTTTTATTTTTGTTTTCATCGCAAAAAGAAGATCTAAAAAAAGGCAATTCATAAACTATGACAAATTTTAAAAGCGGTTTAAAGCTTAGAGATTGGACAGAGACCAAGGCGCATTCGAGTTGGCAGATTTTTAAAATAATGGCCGAGTTTGTGCAAGGATTTGAGGAGCTGGCTAAAGTTGGTCCTTGCGTCTCCATATTTGGTTCGGCGCGTACTGCTCCCGAAAGCAAGTATTATCAGTTGGCTGTTGATATCGCTAAACGACTTTCACAAGAGGGTTTTGGGGTAATATCTGGAGGGGGTCCAGGAATTATGGAAGCGGCCAATCGAGGAGCTAAACTTGCTGGAGGTCGGTCTGTAGGATTGAATATTGAATTGCCCTTTGAACAATTTGCAAATCAGTTTATAGACCCCGATAAAAATTTGAATTTTGATTATTTCTTTGTGCGCAAAGTAATGTTTACTAAATATTCTCAGGGTTTTATTATGATGCCAGGGGGTTGGGGTACCATGGATGAGTTTTTTGAAGTGGCTACTTTAATTCAAACAAGAAAATTTACCCAAACGCCGATGATCTGTGTGGGCAGTGCTTACTGGAAAGGTTTGTTTGATTGGATGCGTGAGACCATGTTGATGGAAGAACATAACATAAGTGTTGGTGATTTAGAAATGATTAAAATATTTGACACTGCCGATGAGGTTGTTTCGTATATCCGTGAATTTTATACACACAATAAATTGCAGCCCAATTTCTGATGACCTCTATACTTTTTGACGAACAACTGAATCGATACGCTACAAAGATGAGCACTGATGAATTGCCCATATTGACAGCGTTAGAGCGGGAGACTTACCGCAAAGAAATGCAGCCGGTAATGCTTTCAGGGCATCTACAAGGTAGCTTGTTGCAATTGTTGAGTAAAATGTTGCGCCCTTCAAGAATACTAGATATTGGTACTTTTACCGGCTATTCGGCCATCTGTTTAGCGCAGGGTTTAGATGATTATGGATTGGTCCACACCATTGAATTGGAGGAAGAGCGCAAGGACATTGCACAAAAATATTTTGAAGATTCGGGCTATAGCGAGCAGATTATTGCCCATTATGGCGACGCCAGCAAAATTGTAAAAGAGCTTAAAGAACCTTGGGATTTGGTATTTATTGATGCAGACAAACCTAATTATGCTTTTTATTATGATGCTGTTTTTGAACATTTGAAAATTGGAGGCATTATTGTCGCCGATAATGTGTTGTTTGAAGGTAGGGTATTGTTGCCTGAAGAAGAGCAAGGCAAAAATGAAAAGGCCATGCATCTATTTAATCAAAAAATCAAGTCAGATCATAGAGTAGAAGTATTAGTATTGCCTATTCGTGATGGTATATCTGTTATCAGAAAGATTGCATTGTAAATATTATTTTATGAAGAAGAAATTATTCCTAATCTGTTTGTGCTCTATCACTTTTAGTGCCATTGCACAAAATAGTTCCTTTGATGAAAAAGCACGTGCTTATATAAGTCAATATGCATCTTGGGCTATCGAAGAGCAGCAAAGAGTAGGCATACCCGCATCGATAACACTAGCACAAGGTATTTATGAAACTGGTGCAGGTGAAAGTGTATTGGCTACCCAAGCGAACAATCACTTTGGAATAAAATGTAAAAAAGAATGGCGAGGAGAAACCTTTGCACATACCGATGATGCACCCAATGAATGTTTTCGAAAATACAAAAGTGCCAAAGATTCCTACAAGGATCATTCTGACTATTTGAAAAACTCAGTGCGCTATGCCGAGCTTTTTTCATTTGATGTGAGCAACTATATGGCTTGGGCAAAGGGTCTTAAAAAATGTGGTTATGCTACCAACCCGGCTTATGCCCAAAAGTTGATTAAAATGGTGGAAGATTATGATCTCCAACAATACACACTTGCTGCAAATGGACAAAGGAAAAATGAAATAGTGCCTGTTGAAGAAAATGAGCTTAAATCGGTATCGGAAGAGCAATCCGTTCCTGAGAAAAAAGCAATGCCTATTACCGAGGCTGCAGATAAGGCACAAGCTGTAGTGATGGCTAATGCTGATGATGGTACCGTTCGGGTGCATAATATTCGAGCCGTGTATTGCCAAAAAGGGGAATTGCTTTTAGACAAAGCGATGAAATATAATGTACGCTATGCAAGACTCTTGGAAATAAATGAATTGAATGATGAGCCTTTACCAAGAGCCATGTATGTATACCTTGAACAAAAAAATAGTAAAGGAGCACATCCAACTTATACTGTTCAAGAGGGGGAAACGATTGAATCCATTGCACATAATGAAGGAATGGCTAGCCGTCAATTGCGTATATTTAATTTAATGGCCCAAAACGAACAGCCGGTTGCGGGCTCAATTCTTAAACTTCAGGAACAGAGTGATGAGCGGCCCAATACCTATAAAATGCAGCGTGCATTGGCTCCCATTGCAGATAAAAACTATAGGTTAGAACAGCCTAAGAAAACAGATTCAAAGGATGATTATGTGCCTACCAAAAAAGTTGTCCAAGCAACAGAAGTTATAGAAATTGGTTATGGTGCCGAACGGCCAGCCTTTTTAAAAGTAGATACTTCAAAGCCTAAACCAGAAACAGCTCAGCCTACTGCCATTGAAAAAACAATTGTAGATGAGAAGAAGCCCCAAGTAGAAACAGTTCAGTCGGCTCCTGTTGAAAAATCAATTGTAGAAGAGAAGAAGCCCCAAGCAGAAATCGTTCAGTCGCCTCCTGTTGAAAAAACAATTGTGGAAAACAAGAAGCCAGTGCCAGAGGAGCCAATGGATGAAATCGCTTTGCTCAAAGCGCGATTAGATAAAGCCGTATATTCAAAATCCTCCAAAAGTAAAATTAAGGTGGTGAGTAGCGATTCCTCATCTGTATTGATGCCCGCCTTGGTGAAAAAATCTAGTCCTGAACTGCCATCAAAATCTGTAGCTTCGAGTGCCGGTCAAATATATCATGTGGTCGAAAAGGGAGATACTGGCTTTAGTATTGCACAGAAATATGGCATTAAAATAAAGCAGCTCAACGAGTGGAACAATCTTAATTTTGACGGTATAAAAGTTGGTCAAAAGTTACGTGTTCGCTAGCATTTAATGTAAAAAGATTCAGTAGATAAGAAGAAAAATATTGTACAATGAGTGAAGAAAAGTCATTAAATTTTTTAGAGGAAATAATAGAAAAAGATATTGCTGCAGGTATCAACAATGGTCGCGTGCATACACGTTTTCCACCAGAGCCTAATGGGTATTTGCATATTGGTCATGCATCCTCTATTTGTCTCAATTTTGGCCTTGCGCAAAAGTATAAGGGACAGTGTAATCTGCGATTTGATGACACCAACCCATCAACCGAAGAAACAGAATACGTAGATAGTATAAAGGCCGATATCCAATGGTTGGGCTTTGAATGGAGTAATGAATTATATGCATCGGATTACTTTGAACAATTATATCAATTTGCGGTTCAGCTTATCGAAAAAGGCCTGGCCTATGTTGATGATTCTACAGCTGAGCAAATGGCCGAACAAAAAGGTGATATCGGCAAAGCAGGCACTGATAGCCCTTTCCGCGGTCGCTCAATAAACGAAAATCTAGAGTTGTTTGCAGCTATGCGAGCAGGAACATTTCCTGATGGCGCAAAAGTATTGCGTGCAAAAATTGACATGGCTCATCCTAATTTGTTGCTCCGTGACCCTATAATTTACCGCATCAAACATGTGCATCATCATCGTACAGGTGATGCTTGGTGCATTTATCCGATGTATGATTTTGCGCATGGACAAAGTGATAGTATCGAAGAAATTACCCATTCTATCTGTACCTTAGAATTCATACATCACCGTCCATTGTATGATTGGTTTATACATCAATTGGGTATTTTCCCTTCTCATCAATATGAGTTTGCGCGCCGAAGTGTGAGCTATATGATTACCAGCAAACGCAAGTTGTTGCAACTTGTAAATGAGGGCCATGTGAGCGGTTGGGACGATCCGCGTATGCCCACTATTAGTGGTATGCGTCGTCGGGGTTACCCAGCAGCAGCGGTACGTCAGTTTTGCGATATGATTGGCGTTGCCAAACGCGAAAACCTTGTGGATATTGGTGTTTTGGAGTTTTGCGTTCGAGAGCAATTAAATAAAACAGCGAATCGGGTAATGGCTGTTCTTGATCCTGTAAAAGTTGTTTTGACCAATTACGAAGAAGGGAAAACAGAAATACTCATTGCGGATAACAATACCGAAAATGAACTTGCTGGGACTAGAGAAATGACTTTCAGTCGTGAATTGTACATCGAGCGCGACGACTTTATGGAAGATGCGCCCAAGAAGTTCTTTAGGCTTGCACCCGGTTTGTCTGTTCGTCTAAAACATGCTTACATCATTACTTGCAATGAAGTCATCAAAGATGCTTCGGGCAATATTACAGAACTTCATTGCTCTTATCATGTAGACAGTAAAAGTGGTAGCGATACGAGTGGCATACAGGTAAAAGGTGTAATCCATTGGGTAGATGCGGCCACGGCTGTAAATGCAGAAATA
>JAXITL010000101.1:0-4688 GCA_034680125.1 Chitinophagaceae bacterium | reverse complement strand
GTTTGCCTCTAATCCTTCTGTATTTGCCTTTGGCGAGGATTTAGGTAAAATTGGCGATGTAAACCAAGGTTTTGCTGGCCTACAAGATAAGTATGGCGAATTGCGCATTACCGATACGGGCATTCGCGAAGCAACCATTGTTGGTCAAGGTTTAGGTATGGCCTTACGCGGTTTACGTCCCATTGCCGAGATTCAATATCTCGATTACCTATTGTATGGCCTTCAACCACTGTGTGATGACGTGGCTACTTTGCAATACCGTACTTATGGCGGACAAAAATGCCCTTTAATTATTCGTACACGCGGTCATCGATTAGAAGGAATTTGGCACAGCGGTTCGCCAATGGGGATGATTATTAATAGCATTCGTGGAATGTACCTTTGTGTGCCACGTGATATGAGCCAAGCAGCAGGTATGTACAATACTCTTTTGGCTAGTGATGAACCCGGTATCGTTATCGAATGCTTAAATGGTTATCGCTTAAAAGAAAAAGTACCGACAAACCTAAGTGCCTTTACGGTGCCTTTGGGTGTACCCGAAATAGTACAAAGTGGTGAGGATATTACCATTGTTTCCTATGGTTCTACACTTCGTATTATCCAAGAGGCTATCGATAATTATTTGGCTCCACAAGGGGTTTCTTGCGAGGTAGTAGATATTCGTACCTTATTACCTTTTGATATCAACCATGCTATAGTGGAATCTTTGAAGAAAACAAGTCGTATTGTATTTATAGACGAGGATGTACCAAGTGGAGGCACAGCTTATATGTATCAGCAAGTGATGGAATTACAAGGTGGTTATCGTTATGTAGATGTTGCACCGCGCACCATTAGCGCCAAAGCGCACCGTCCAGCATACGCTACCGATGGCGACTATTTCTCTAAGCCTAATGCCGAGCAAATAGCAGATGTAATTATGGAAATGATGAGCGAGTAATGTTTTTGAAACATACAATACAATGGCCACCAATATTTGGTGGCCATTGTATTTTTATCTCTACTTGAATACTATAAAAAAAGGATGTTATGGCTAACATCCTTTTTAAGTCATTAATAGTTGTTGTTTAGCCCATTTCGGGGTACATCACAAAGCCACTCATAAATTCATTGACTTCCCCTTTTACAGTGGCAATAACCGTTTCGTTGTCGGGGTTGGTTAACACTTTGTCCAACCAATCTACCACTAAAGTCATATCTTTTTCTTTCAATCCGCGCGTGGTAATGGCTGGTACGCCTACACGAATACCAGAAGTGACAAAGGGTGATTTATCATCGAAAGGAACCATATTTTTGTTGAGGGTAATATCTGCCTGTACGAGTACATTTTCCGCCTTTTTGCCCGAGATGTTTTTGTTGCGCAAGTCTATCAACAAAAGGTGATTGTCTGTACCACCCGAAATGATGTTGTATCCTTTACTCAAAAATGCTTCGGCAGCAGCTTGGGCATTGTGGCGCATTTGCAAGGCATAGGTTTTAAATTCGTCTTGTAAAATCTCGAAAAAAGAAACGGCTTTGGCAGCGATTACATGCTCCAATGGGCCGCCTTGAATACCAGGAAATACCGCTAAATCCAACAATTGGCTGAGCATACGGGTTTCGCCTTTTGGCCCCACAGCACCCCAGTTGTTTTCAAAATCATTTTTCATCATAATGATACCACCACGAGGTCCACGCAAAGTTTTGTGGGTAGTAGAGGTTACAAAATGACAATGATCGAAAGGGGAATTTAATAAGCCTGCAGCAATCATCCCTGCTGGGTGAGCGATATCCGCAAGGACCATGGCACCAACTTTATCGGCCGCAGCACGTATACGCGCATAATCCCAATCGCGACTATAAGCCGAAGCGCCACAAATGATTAAACGTGGTTTTACTTCAAGCGCTTTGGCCTCGAGGGCATCATAATCCACCAAACCATCTTCGGCACGAACGCCATAATGGTGTGCATTATAAATTTTACCTGAATAAGTTACGGGCGAACCATGAGTTAAATGCCCACCCATACTGAGATCGAGGCCTAGTATGGTGTCTCCTGGTTTTAAAACAGCAAACATCACAGCTGTATTGGCCTGTGCGCCACTATGTGGCTGCACATTCACATAATTTACCCCAAAGACTTGCTTGGCGCGGTCTATAGCCAATTGTTCACTTTTGTCTACGACCTCACATCCACCATAATATCTTTTGCCAGGGTAGCCCTCAGCATATTTGTTGGTCATTACATTGCCCATCGCTTGCATTACTTGCAGGCTGGTAAAATTTTCTGATGCAATGAGTTCTAAACCTCTGCGCTGACGTTCTAATTCTTCGCGAATAAGGCCAAATATCTCTTTATCCTGTGTCATGTATAAATACAATTTCGTTGTGGAGGCTAAAGTACAGCAAAATATGTTATTTGCACTATTGGCTTTACAAATTAGCCCTACGTTATTATCGATGCAAAGCAGAATCTATGGTGCTATATCGCGCACTAAGCATTGGGCCACTTCACTACCCAAGGCTACACCCATACCACCCATTCTGAAGGCACCATAAATTCTGGGAGAAAATGCTCTGACAATAGGTGTTTTGGTATCTCCAAAAGCCATAATACCCGCCCATTGTTGTTCTATTTCAAAAGGGGTTTGCGGCAAAATAACATTCTTGAGCAATTGCTGCAGATGTGCTTGAATGTCTTTATTCAAGGCTATTTCGGTGGTTTGTTCTGTGCTAAAATCGAGGTTGCGGCCACCACCAAACAATACTCTATGATCAATTACCCTAAAATAATAATAGCCATCATCAAAATGAAAAATTCCTTTAAAACGCAGCTGCTCGATGGGCTTCGTCAGCAGCACTTGTCCCCGACCGGGCACTACATTTTCGTCGGGTAAGAGTTGTTTTGTAAAGGCGTTGGTGCAGATGTATAATTTGTCGCCATGCAATGCCCAGCTTTCGTTTCGGAGGCTATCGGGGACAAATACAATCACGCCCTTTTCTGTTTCTTCAAAATGGCTGACAGCTGCATTGGTTTTGATTTCGATGTTGTGGTCGAGGGCCAAATCGCTTAAAGCGCGCAACATTTTACCCGTATGCAGCTCGCCCTCACAGGTGTTTTCAATTAGTGCTTTGGTGAAATCCTGGTCGAATCCAAAGCCTGAAATGCGCTCATTTGCCAAACGAAAGGCCTCACTTTGGCAAATAGGGTAGAGGAGTTGGTTGAGATAATGTAGCTGTTCTATTGCGGGCAGATTAGCCTCGTCGATCAATTCGTAACTGCCATTGGCTGCATAGCCAATTCGATCATCCCCTAGGCGTTGGCGTAAAATTTCAAGGCCTTTTTTTCGCCGAGCAAAAAGATGCAAAACATCTTCTTCAGGCATTGTTTTGAGGTCGGCCAACAATTCTGTGACACTGCCCATACAGGCAAAGCCGGCATTGCGTGAGCTGGCTCCAGTGCTCATCATGCCCCGCTCCAGAATCAAAATTCTTTCTTTCGGAAAACGCTGCCGAAGCTCTATCGCCACGCTTAAACCAACAATACCAGCACCGATAATAATGTGCTGGTATTGTGTAAATGATTGTTGCTCCCAATAACTGAACATAAACTAATTACTTGGTCACCAACAAAGAATCCCTTTCCAATTTGGTGGCCATTAGGTTGGCCCAATTAATCAATTTGTTTGACTCTTCTTTGGTCAAAATAGCATCTTTATGGATCCAAGTGTAGCTATTCAAGGGCATTTCGCCATCGGTTACTTCACCGGCTATTTCATTAAATTTTTTGATTTTACGCTTCAATTTATAGCTGCCAAATTCCGAAAAGTTCAATTCACTTTTGCCTTCTTTGATATGATCGTTAAGCCACCAAGCCATTGGTTGAATGCCAGCATACCAAGGATAATTGGTATTGTTGCTATGGCAGTCGTAGCAAGCTTTTCGTAGGGTTATCGACACATCATCAGGTACATTCATGACCACACCTATATCATTAGGCTGGCTACTTGTACTCTTGTTTTGGGCAGGGCGTATAAATTGTATGACAATAAGCACAATACCGAGTGCGATAAAAATTTTCTTAATCATTGATTGTCTTTTTTTCTTTGGCAAACTTAACCTTTATGCCTAAGATAATTTTACACAATCCGAAAATTTTGATACACAATTTGCACATTCCCGACCGACAGAATGATATATTTGCGCCATAATGTTTTTTATGTCGGTACAAATTGAAATCATCAACCAATCGCATCATCCTTTGCCCGAATACCAAACGAGTGGTTCGGCAGGTATGGATTTAAGAGCCAATCTTACAGCCTCTGTTACGCTTCAACCAATGGAACGCAAGCTTATCCCTACAGGGCTGTTTATCGCTTTGCCCGAGGGCTACGAAGCGCAAATTCGCCCCCGTAGCGGTTTGTCTATCAAGCGCGGATTGAGCTTGGTCAATGCTATTGGCACAATTGATAGTGATTATCGGGGTGAGTTGATGGTGCCCATCATTAATTTTTCGGCTGAGGCTCAAACCATTGAAGATGGCGAACGCATTGCCCAGATGGTGATTGCTCGTTACGAGCAAGCCTCGCTCAACCAAGTTTCGGTGTTGAGCGAAACAGAACGTGGTGCAGGTGGCTTTGGTAGTTCGGGTACGAAATAAATCGAATTCTTCCCTCATGATTAAACTCGTTTATATGCGTATTCCCCTC
>JAXITL010000100.1:0-4746 GCA_034680125.1 Chitinophagaceae bacterium | reverse complement strand
GCTTTGCAAAGTTGCGGTTGAAAGAGTGGACGATGGTGTTTTTCTCTTGCTTTTCAGCACCCATTCTATCCCACATACCGATACATGGTCCACATGCATTTGCAAAAACCTTAGCACCAATTTGGTCAAATATTTTCAAGAAACCATCTTTTTCTATGGTATAACGCACCAATTCCGAACCCGGAGTAATGGTGAATTCTGCTTTAGTTTTCAAACCTTTTTCGGCTACTTGCTTGGCAAGGCTTACAGAGCGGCTGATGTCTTCGTAAGAGGAGTTGGTACAGCTACCAATCAATCCCACTTCGATTTTTGTAGGCCAACCATTAGCAGCAGCCATTTCTTTCATTTTAGAAATCGGTGTAGCCAAATCTGGTGTAAATGGACCATTCAAATGGGGTTCTAATTCGCTCAAATTAATTTCGATTACTTGGTCGAAATAAGCAGAAGGATTAGCATAAACCTCAGCATCACCAGTAAGGTGCTCGGCTACCGCATCGGCGGCAGCAGCGATATCCGCACGGTTGGTTGCTTTCAAGTAACGGCTCATGCTGTCGTCATAACCAAAAGTTGATGTTGTTGCACCAATTTCGGCACCCATATTACAGATAGTACCTTTACCTGTGCAACTCATGCTCGTTGCGCCTTCACCAAAATATTCAACAATAGCACCCGTACCGCCTTTTACAGTAAGGATACCCGCTACTTTCAAAATCACATCTTTTGGTGCAGTCCAGCCATTTAATTTGCCGGTCAATTTTACACCAATTAATTTAGGGAATTTCAACTCCCATGGAAGGCCCGCCATTACATCACAAGCATCAGCACCACCAACACCGATGGCCACCATACCCAATCCACCAGCGTTCACTGTATGGCTATCGGTACCAATCATCATCCCGCCAGGGAATGCATAGTTTTCCAACACCACTTGGTGGATAATACCCGCGCCTGGTTTCCAAAAACCGATACCATATTTGTCTGACACTGAAGCCAAGAAATCATATACCTCTTTACTTTCGTTTACCGCACGCGTTAAATCCGTTTTGCTATCCTCTTTGGCTTGAATCAAGTGGTCGCAATGCACTGTACTCGGCACGGCCACCTTGGCACGACCGGCTTGCATAAATTGTAACAAAGCCATTTGAGCCGTTGCATCTTGCATCGCTACACGGTCTGGTGCAAAATCTACATAACTACCACCGCGCTCGTAAGGAGCCGTTGGAAATTTATCCCAAAGGTGGGCATACAAGATTTTTTCAGTCAAAGTCAAGGGGCGACCCAACAATTGGCGCGCCTCAGCCACACGCGCAGGAAGCTTAGAATAGTGTTTTTGGATTAAATCGAAATCGAAAGCCATAAAGTATTGATTGTTTTAAAGTTGTTTTTTGTTTGAGCTCCGCAAATTTATTACAATTAGAAGACAATACCATTTTGAATCTCGGCTTTTTCGCAATTTTTATGATTTTAAGCCAGTCTTTTTCTGTTTGGGGTGCTCAGCAACATCCTGCTTTGAGGCTTTCCGGAGTATAATTGCTTGTAATCATAGTAAGCTCCAATTGTAATAGGCACCCACCTCTAACCCCTCCAAGTAGGGGAAGCTGATTGCGGATAGGGGGCTAAACAGTCAAATTACTTGATGGCAAAATGTTTTTTGAATCAATCATCTGGTTCACTTGCTGTTTTATTGTAGCTCCAAAATTGTTCTTGCTGAGAAAGTTGTTGGTCAGTTGATCCGATGGCATGTAAAAGATATTTTTTTGCCCATGAAATAAAAAGGTGGGCTATAGAATCAAAAGCTCGGTTTAGTCCTTTTAATTGGATAAGATTTCAACTCAGACCTCTAAAAATCCACCTGATTCCTTGTGCTAAATGGTACAAAACAAAAAATGCAAGCCTTTTAGAGGGCTTGCATTTTCCTGTTAATCATAGCGGAAACATTAGTTCCTATCGGCATTCATCACTTTATTCCAAGCGGCAACGAAATCTGTAACAAATTTTGCTTTAGAATCGCTGCTGGCATAGATTTCAGCAATCGCGCGTAATTCAGAATTAGAACCAAAAATCAAATCGGCACGAGTTGCAGTCCATTTGCTGGCCCCCGTTGCACGGTCGCGACCTTCAAATGTTTCGCCTTTGCCGTCTGTAGCGGTCCAAACAGTACCCAAATCCAACAAGTTCACAAAAAAGTCATTGCTCAAACTTTCGCTGTTGTGGGTGAGTACGCCATGCTTAGAGCCGTCATAATTAGCGTTCAGCATTCTCATTCCGCCTAATAAAACGGTCATTTCGGGTGCAGTAAGGCCTAAGAGTTGTGCTTTGTCAATCAGCATTTCTTCGGTAACTGTGCTACAAGTAGCATTTTTGTAATTTCTAAATCCGTCCGCTTTCGGCTCAAGCACCGCAAAAGAAGCCACATCGGTTTGTTCCATTGTAGCATCGCCTCTGCCTGCTGTAAAAGGCACGCTTATGTTTTGTCCTGCATTATGGGCTGCTTTTTCTACCGCAGCGCAACCGCCCAGTACGATCAAATCGGCCATAGAAATGCGATTACCCAAGTTCTTTTGGATTTGCTCGTAAACGGATAGTACCGATTTTAGCTGAGCTGGATTATTGGCTTCCCAATTGATTTGGGGCTCTAATCTGATCCTAGCGCCATTAGCACCACCTCTTTTATCCGATCCACGGAAAGTAGAGGCTGAAGCCCAAGCCGTAGATACCATTTGTGCCATGCTCAATCCACTAGACAGTATCGTAGCTTTTACATTTTCAATTTCTTCCTTGCTCAAGGTAGTTGTAGAAGGCGCTACAGGGTCTTGCCATATCAATACTTCTTTTGGTACTTCTTCTCCTAGGTAACGACTAATGGGGCCCATATCTCTGTGGGTTAATTTGTACCAAGCTCTCGCAAATGCATCCGCAAATGCATCAAAATCATGCAAGAATTTTCTTGAAATTTTCTCGTAAGCAGGGTCCATTCTCAACGACATGTCGGCAGTAGTCATGATGGGTGCATGGAATTTACTGGGGTCATGTGCATCAACAACAGTTGTGGCGGCACTTTCATCGGTTGGAATCCATTGATGTGCGCCTGCAGGGCTTTTCGTTAATTTCCATTCGTATTTAAAAAGGGTTTCGAAATAGCCATTATCCCAGGTAGTAGGATTGGGTTTCCAAGCCCCTTCGATTCCACTGGTGATAGCATCGCCACCTTTACCAGTGCCATAGCTATTTTTCCAGCCCATACCCATGTCTTCTATGCTTCCGCCTTCTGGTTCGCGACCTACATGGCTGGCACTAGCGGCACCATGCGCTTTCCCGAAGGTATGACCACCAGCTACCAAAGCAACCGTTTCTTCATCGTTCATGGCCATACGCGCGAAGGTTTCCCGCACATCTCTGCCCGAAGCCATAGGGTCAGGATTGCCGTTAGGCCCTTCTGGGTTAACATAAATTAAACCCATTTGTACAGCAGCAAGTGGATTATCCAATTCTCTATATCCTTTATAACGATTATCGCCTAACCATTCTGTTTCGTTACCCCAATGAATATCTTGTTCGGGCTCAAAAATATCTTCGCGACCGCCACCAAAACCAAAAGTTTTGAAACCCATTGATTCTAGGGCACAATTACCCGCCAAAATCATCAAATCGGCCCAAGAGATTTTGTTGCCATATTGTTGTTTGATAGGCCAAAGCAAGAAACGGGCTTTATCTAAGTTGCCATTATCAGGCCAGCTATTGATGGGTGCAAAGCGCTGATTGCCCGTGCTGGCACCACCGCGTCCGTCTGTAATACGATAGGTACCTGCACTATGCCATGCCATTCTAATGAATAAAGGACCATAATGACCATAGTCTGCAGGCCACCAATCTTGCGATGTGGTCATCAATTTGAAGATATCTTTTTTGATGGCTTTTAGGTCTAATTTTTTAAATTCTTCGGCATAGTTAAAACCTTTATCCATTGGGTCGGAAAGGTTAGAATGTTGGCGGAGAATGCCTAAATTTAATCGGTTGGGCCACCAATCCTTGTTGGAAGTTCCGGTGCCCGCACTTTGTTTCATTTGTCCGTGCGGAAAAGGACATTTACTTTCGTTTGCGTTGCTCATTGTACTTGTTGTTTTTCTTTGTGGTTAAATTGACCTGTTATTTGCAGTTTTATATCTTGAACTTTAAAATTGGCTATTTTGTTTTGCTCTAAATAGTGGCTGATGAGTCTTGTTAATTGTTCGTCTTCATAGTCTTCAATTCGCTCGGATTCGGAACAGTACAAATGGTGATGATGCGACAACACCGCATCGTAGCGCATAATGTCTTTTTCTGTTTTTACTTTTTTCACCAATTCATTGTCTACCAAAGAATCCAATACTTTATACACAGTACCCACTGCTATATTCGGGTGGTTTTCTTTGATATATTCTATTACATTGTCGGCGGTAGGGTGGTTTTTTAAGGTTACAATGGCTTCGTAAATAGCCACCCTTTGTGGGGTGACTTTCAATCCTTTTTCTTGTAGTTTTTCTCTAAAAAAATGAATCATGTTTAAGCGTCAAGTACCTTTTTTTCAGGGGATAATTATTCCGTAAAAGTAATCATTCTCCTTTGGGGGAAAATTAGTATTTATCGATACTGTTATAAAAAGGAATGAAACTAAAGTCTATTATTATTTTTCAATGACAATAAGCCGCATTAAAAGGTGCTCTGACCACGGTGATATACATCACCAAATACCTTGCTCCTCAACCT
>JAXITL010000099.1:0-4799 GCA_034680125.1 Chitinophagaceae bacterium | reverse complement strand
GTTTTTGTTGGCCGCGTAGGCTACAATAAATAAAATGAAAGCGTAAAAAATGGGCATGATATAATTCACCAATTTCCACTTAATAGCCACTAAAATCGTAAAGGAAAAAACAATGGCCAATACCGCTGCCCTTGCATAAGCCAGATTGACGGCTACCAAATAAAAAATGATAAGCCCTGCCAAAAACATTCTTAAAAACAAACCTTTGCCGCGGCACAAATAAAAGGCCACAAAAAGCATCGGCAAGGTCATCGATAAAAAGGTAGAATAATCAACGTGGTTGTAGAATAAATACCGAAGGGCCACTTGGATTTTCTCGAAAGAAAAACCCAATTTCCAATGCTTGTAGAATACCACCAACATCAATATGGTAGTAGGTATGAGAATCAAAATAAAGGCTTTGCGCCAATCTTTTTTTTCTTTAAAAATAAAAATGGGAATAATAAAGAAGGAGGCCAGAAACCACGTTTTAGCCGCCAAAAATTTAACTGAAAAGAAGGGTTCGTGCGAATAAATAACGGTGACAATGAGCCATAAATATTGCACCGTCACAATTAGGGTAAGTGGATTACGCCAAAACCATTGGGGGATTATTGTAGGCTTGCTCGCAATCAGTGCTATCGTCATCAATAAGAAGAGCCACATCATTGGTTCGTCGGGCAAGGATGTCGATAAGCTATCTCCCAAAAACCAAACTTGGATAGAGCAAGGGATGAAAAAAAGCATCATCCAAAAAGCTGTTTTCCAATTGAAAAATAGCAAGGCAATAAACAAAAGCCCAAAGGGTACCGCTAAAAAGATGAGATTGCCAAAGCCTGCAAACAAGGCGGCACAGACCATAAGCAAGCTGATGCCTGCAATGTGTATGTTGCGTTGTTGATGGCTGAGCAATGCCTGCATGATTGTTTAGCGATTGGTATTGGCCAAAGCCTTGATATAAGCGGTAAACGAAAACAATAATACGCTAAAGAAAAAGGCCACAAAAGCACAAGCTAGGGTAGTCAGCACAAAGCCTAATCCCGATGCTTTGTTGGGGACAGATGGGGTAGACACATAGTGCAAAATGGCCAATTCATCATCATTGATCGTACTGAGTTCATTGGCTGTGGCTATTAGCTCGGCGCGGCTTACCACCAATTGATCCTTAATAGATTCTATGTTTTGGATGATTTCTACACCCTCAGCAGGGTTGTTTTTGCCTGCAGCCGAAATGGTGTTGACCAATAAATTTTGGCGCGTTGGGCTAATGATGTCATAAATCTGATAACGCTGACGTAAGGCAATCATCGAGTCGGTATACAAATTAATTTGAGCATCTAAAGCCTGTATTTTTTTATTCACACGGTCTTTAGCATTTGTTTTCACTACCGACAGATAGTTGCGAAATTTAAAGTCGGTAACTTTTACAATAGCATCTAATACTTGTGCCGAGCGCTTGGCGTCTACATCGGTGTAGCTGCACATAATGCTAGCATTTTCGGTACGTTTTGATTCAAAGTTTTTACGGAAACGTGCACTCATTGCCGCGCGGTGTTTAGGATTGCCATAATCCAAGACATAAGCACCATAAAGACCACAAAGGGTAATGACAGAATCTTCTACATCTTTTGAGGCGATCATTGTCATCACTTTATCCACGTCTCCTTCTGTACCAAAATAATCGACAAAACGCATATCGCCTTGCGAACGACGAAGGATATGATTGCGGTCGCCATAAAGCGGATTCAGCATATATACCTCGGCATCTGCTTGGTATTCCTTGTCTTTGATTTTATAAGCAACAGCGCCAATAAGTGCTGTAGTAATCGTGATGCCTAATATTAATGTAGCATTGCGCTGAATCACTTTTACTATTTCCACCAAATCGAATGTGGGTGTATTCATTTATTTATTTTTTTCGAGCGTAAAATTATTGGCAAAAAGGCAAGCAGCCTTCGTTTGCAAATTAAGTTTTAAATATGAATTAAATGATGGTTTCACCAGCTTGCATTTTTTCGGCATTCTCAGCAAATTGTAAGGCCGATAGCATCTCTTGGATATCTCCATTCATAAAAGCGTCTAAATTATAGACCGTCATATTGATACGGTGGTCGCTCACTCGACCTTGGGGATAATTGTAGGTGCGTATTTTGGCCGAACGGTCACCCGTGCTCACCAAACTTTTTCTGCGCGAAGAAATCTCATCTTCATGTTTACGCACTTGCTCTTCGTAGAGTTTGGTACGCATCATATTGGTTGCTTTTTCGCGGTTACCTAATTGCGAACGCTCTGTTTGGCAAGTAATAACGGTGCCGGTAGGAACGTGGGTCAGGATAACTTTTGTTTCTACCTTGTTTACGTTTTGTCCACCTGCGCCACCACTACGAGCGGTTTCCATTTTTAGATCGCTTTCTTTTAGTTCAAAATCTATTTCTTCGGCTTCGGGCATGACTACTACTGTGGCTGCAGATGTGTGCAAACGACCACTTGCTTCGGTGGCGGGAACACGTTGTACCCGGTGCACGCCACTTTCAAATTTCAAAGTACCATAAACATCCTCACCCTGTACTTCTAATTGCACCTCTTTGTAACCACCTGCTGTACCCTCTGTTTCGCTAATGAGGCTTACCTTCCAGCCACGGCGTTCGCAATAGCGCAAGTACATCCGCATGAGGTCGCCCGCAAATATGCTCGCTTCATCTCCACCAGTACCGGCACGCACCTCTAGTACCGCATTTTTTTCGTCTTGAGGGTCTTTGGGTATGAGTAATTGGCGAATTTCTTCTTCAAGCGGTTCTAATTGTTGTGTTTGTTCCTCCATTTCGCTTTTGGCCATATCACGGAGCTCGGGGTCACTTTCTGTTTCGAGCACTTCTTTACCAAAGGCAATGCCATCGAGGCAAGCTCTGTATTTGCGGTAGGGTTCAATGATTTTTTCGAGCTTGCGGTATTCTTTACTCACCGTCATAAAACGCTTGTTATCGCCCACTACTTCGGGGTTGGTAAGCGCAACACCCAAGTCGTCGAAACGCGCCTTGATGGCTTCTAATTTTTCTATAATGGCACTCATATGTATTCGTTCTCTTATCCTTTTATGTGCAGGTGTGCAAAGGTAATTTTTTTAATTGGGAAAAATTCGGGGAAAGTTAGCTGTTTAGGAGATTGCGGATGGAAGGTTTTTGATGCGAGTTTTGGGTGTGGTGGACAAATGTAAAATTTACTTTTAGGGAAATGCGAAGACTTAATTATGAAGTGGTATAACTGTATTTCGTTAATTGAATCTATGATTTGTAAAGTGCTTTACCTTACAATTGCCGGAATATTATCCCGCTCTTCGGGATGTTCCGAAGGGCATCCCAAATCACAGATTAGGCGGATTTTGTAATCCGCAAAAGGAAATGTAAATCTAGATGATTTGTTAAGGCAGCATGTAGAGATCCTTACAGGATGACAGTAGTATGTGGGCATTTGTTGTCTTTTAAGTATCTCCAAAGCTGAGTCTGCGCCAGATAGAGGCGGCACCTTGTAGAGCCGATAGCTGGAGACCTAATGTCGCATATCTTGATGCTGCTGAGCGCCCTCAAAAAAAGAAAATCATTACCCCCATTATATTTCCATTGTATTAACAGCTGTGTTTCTTAATTTCACCTTTTTAAAACCAGAAAAATTTCATTTCTATGAAAAGTAATCATAAGGCCATCGCTATTTTGACATCCCTAACATTGGGTTTAACCCTTTTTACCCAATGCAAAAAGCAAGAAGCCGATATTGTTGAATGTACGGGTGTCACACCAACCTACACCAGCAATGTAAAAGCAATTATGAATGCTCATTGTGCTTCATCTGGCTGCCATAATTCTTCCTCCAAAAAGTCTGGTTATGATTTAAGCTCCTACGAAAGCACCAAATCGGCTGCCGGTAACAAGGCTTTTGTCGCTTCTATTCAGCATAAATCGGGCTATAGTAAAATGCCTCAAGGGGCCTCAAAATTGTCTGACGCCGATATCAAAACGGTGGCTTGCTGGGTTCAGAACGGAATGCCCAATTAATCCTACTAGCGTTCAATTCCTTGCACCGAGGATTGCGCTAAAGGGCAGATTTAGTTTGTGCGACTATTAATGTTTTGTGGTAGTTCTGTGGCCATTAATAATTCCATTCCACAAAAAGAGCCGCATTGTGGTCTTCGGGAATGTCTAATTGGTTGATGTCCATAAAATTGATCAAGTTGTTGTTGACTTCAACTGTTTTGTGTCGAATATTATCGAGCAACAAGGCGCAACTAGGGAAGGAGCTCAAGAAACTGCTGGGCTTCATCAGCCCCCTTTGGACATCTTTGATGGCTTGTGGCTCTTTGTATGAAATCATTGTTTTGTGCAATACATTTTATGAATGAGCTTAGTCGATATTGAAGCATACTGCAAGGCAAAGATGCGATACCAAGGTTATCGAATTGTTAGAGGAAGATGACCAAATCTTGTAGGATTCCAAGAAATTATGTACTTCAATTTTTTTGTTAGCTACCTATAATAGATCCGCTTCATCTCTTTTCCGTCTAGAGCCTTGGAAGCCCCAAAAGGCAATCTTTTTTCTTAGAGGCCGCGAAATAGGATTAAAAAAAATCCCCCAATCCACAGTTGGAATCGAGGGATTTTCATAGTTGGGTATTTTCATTAGGCATTCCAAATAGGGAGCACTAATGGTATCGGTTTTCACTTGTTTTAGGTGCATTTTTTTGTCCTATCCTAAAATTTTCTTCTATTCGTATCTCGTTTTTGGCCCTCATTATTGGGTTTCATCGAGGTCATTATGTCTATCGCCAC
>JAXITL010000098.1:0-4826 GCA_034680125.1 Chitinophagaceae bacterium | reverse complement strand
TTGTACACCTTGCGCAATCTATTTTCAAACATCAACAGCTTGTTTTCGGCCACTATTTTTTGGGTTTACGCTTTATTATTAAACATTAAATCGGAAATGCAATACATCTCCATCGGCTACTACATATTCTTTTCCTTCTATACGCAAGCGACCGTTTTCGCGACATGCAGCTTCACTTTTGTATTGCACATAATCGTTGTAGGAAATGGTCTCTGCCTTGATAAAACCTTTTTCAAAATCGGTATGAATCACAGATGCCGCTTGCGGCGCTTTCCAACCTTTATGAATGGTCCAGGCACGTACTTCTTGCACCCCAGCGGTGAAATAAGTAATTAAATCAAGCAATTTGTAGGCGCTACGAATCAAACGGTTTAAACCTGGTTCGGTCAAACCATATTCTTCAAGAAAAATCGCTTTATCCTCATCACTTTCCATTTCTGATATTTGCGCTTCGATAGAATTATTCATCACAATTACTTGCGAATTTTCGGCAGTAGCTGCAGCAATCAAAGCTTCAGAATATTTGTTACCGGTATGAATGGCGCTTTCATCCACATTAGCCACATACAATACAGGCTTTTGTGTTAGCAAGAAAATATCAGCAATCGCTTCAAGATCTTCTCCTTCAAGACCCATTCCACGCACATTTTTACCTTGTTCTAGATGTGCTTTTACTTTGGTCAACACTTCAAGAGCAGGCTTGGCTTTGGGGTCGGCTTTCACCATTTTTTCCATACGCTGCATTTTCTTTTCTACGCTCTCAAGGTCTTTTAATTGTAATTCGGTGTCAATAATTTCTTTGTCACTTACGGGGTTAATGGCTCCTTCTTCGCGTAGGATATTTTCATCTTCAAAACAACGAATCACATGCACAATCGCATCCACTTCACGGATATTGGCCAAAAATTTATTGCCCAAACCTTCTCCCTTACTCGCGCCTTTTACCAAGCCGGCAATATCCACAAACTCAATAGTCGTAGGCACTACACGCTGTGGCTGTACTAATTCCTCAAGCATTTTGAGCCTTTCATCAGGCACATCTACTAGCCCTACATTGGGCTCAATGGTGCAGAAACGATAATTAGACGCTTGAGCTTTGGCACTATTGCTCACCGCATTGAAAAGTGTTGATTTACCCACGTTGGGCAAACCAACGATACCTACTTGTAAAGCCATTATTTGTTGAAATTAAAATTTGTGCAAAATACGTTCTTTTAAGGCAGATAGAAAAACCAAGCTGGGACAGACTGTAATTGCTTGTTGAAATAATATTAGTTTTGACGCTACCTTGACTTAATGCGCCTGAATAAATACTTAAATCCTACTGTGAAACGCAAGCTCTTATCTCTATTTGGATGGGGCCTAATCTTTATCGGTATAAGCTTTCGCCTGATCCTCTTTTTTCAAAATAGAAACCTCATCATTGATGAGGCTAATATTGTGCGCAATATTTATGAAAGGGATTTTATAGGTTTATTAAAACCGCTCAGTTATCAGCAATATGCACCACCTCTTTTTCTGTGGATGGAAGAATTGTGGAGTTTGCTTTTGGGCTATTCTGAGCAAGCTATGCGTTTAACGGCACTCGTTTGTGGTATTGGCGCTTTGTTTGTGTATCGAAAATTGTTACGCAAAATTTTACCAGTATACAGTAGTTTGTTGCCTTTGGGTTTGTTTTGTTTTGCACCTATAGTAGCCAAATATGCAACAGAGGTAAAGCAATATATTCCGGATGCTTTTGTCGCGATTTCATTGGTATATACGGCCCTTGTTCTTCCCCAATTTAGTACTACTCGTTTTCGCTTTGTTGCTCAATGGATTCTTGTGGGAAGTATCGCTATTTGGGCTGCACAGCCATCCGTATTTGTATTGGCAAGTGTTGGTTTATACTATTTTGTCCAATGCCTGATGGATAAGAGGTGGACATACATTCCTGCACTATTGCTCATTGGTGCTATTTGGTTGAGCCAATTTTTTATCTACTATTGGTTCATTCTGCGACAGCAAATAAACTCAGATTACCTCCAGAGTTATCATCAAAATTATTTTCTTTTTTTGCTGCCCCAATCGTCTTCAGAATGGCAGCATAATGGGCTGCGTATGGTTGAAATTATCAACAATTCTGTTGGTTACTATTTGGTTCCTTTTTATTTGGGCACGATTTTAATTTTGGTTGGATTTTTCTCCTTGCTGCGCAAGTCGATGAGCTTATTTCTTTTACTGGTAGCGCCTATTGCTTTGACCCTCTTCGCGGCATCCTTGCATCAGTTCTCGCTTATCGAGCGGGTATGTATTTTTGTGTTGCCTTTTATGATGATTTTGGCAGGATTTGGACTCGATTATTTTATTCAATTAGGCAATAAAGCAGTAACAATTGGGGCAACACTTGCCGCTCTACTAATCCTTAGTTTGCACAATTTTGGTTCCCTTTTTTATCGAAAATATCAATTTCAAGAACTGACTCGTGGTCTTGATTATTTGTTGCAACAAAAGGCAAGTGGTACTGCATTATATGTTGATTGCGCTAGCCGAGACACCTATATTTATTACACCCAAATTCATCCGCACAAAGACAAGTATGCCCCCCTTAAGGCTGCTTATTTGTTTGATTGGGTGCAAGATGATTTTGCTGCAGTAAGCAGAAAAATCAAGGGGCCCAATGCTTATTTTATCTTTACAGGTGGCCATCCTGATGCACGATATCGGCATCTCAAGCAAATGGAGGTGTCGCTGAATATGATCGATAGTTTTACCTATAAATATTGTTACGTGTATCGTTTTGCTACAAAACAAGTGCCCCAATAGGCAATTGCTATGAGGCTTTTTGGGAGGGCGTACTAGTTTGTGTGTTTTGTTTAAAAGGGCCTATTTCATCCGGTCTCTTAAGTTCATTATAGGCAGCTCAAAGTATCGATATAATAAGCTAGAAGCGCCTAATAATAATGTCCAGTATAGGATATACAATGCCCATACTTGGTAGTCATTTTGTACTGATATAAAAGAGAAAAAGGGTATAAACAAGATAGAATAATGAATGAGATACATGGAGTAAGAAATTTTACTGATGTATCGAATGAGCCCACTCCAAAATTTGCTTGGTATGCTCCGGACACTGTTGGCAAAAGGCAATAGCAATGAAAAGTTAAGGGGTAATAATAAATACAAAAAGGCATCCACATAAAATTTTTTTGGATAGGCGCTGCAGTGGTTTAGGTCAAGTCCGTTTTGATAAATGCAGTAATACAGCAAAACTGTCCCAACCATGCTTAGTGCGAGTAATGGGTACCGCAACTGATGAAGCCGATCCCTTTTGAAAAAATTCAAATAAGCAATGATAATGCCATAGACTAAAGCATCGAGCCTAAAGAGTACCACTTTTCGGATGCCCGTATCCATATCTTCACCGTTAATAGGTTGGGCCGCGTTGATGGTTCTTAATAGTATAAAGGTTAACGCAAATAGCGTTAGGAATCGGATGAGAAAGACCTTTTTGTTTTTAGGCGCTAATGATTTTGTTATACCCCATAGGGAAATAGGAAGGACTAAATAGGACCACTCTTCAACCGATAGGCTCCAAGCTTCACCAAAAAAATAGGGTGGATGGGGCTGCCACACATTTTGAAAAAAGGGGTAGAATAAAGCTTTTGAAGGCTCTATTTTTGAGAAGCCCATGATTTGATACAAAACAATATTCATCGTCAAGATCAGCCAATAAGAGGGTAGGGTTCTAAACCATCTTCTCTTCAAGAATCGACGGACTTCTTTTACAGAAAAGTCGCTTGTTACATAGGTTTTTATTAGGATCGTTCCAATGAGAAAGCCGCTCAGCACAAAAAACAATTCTACACCTAGTGCCCCTAATGGCTGCACCCAGTCAATGAGCTTGCCCAGTAAGCGCCCTGCTCCTTTTGGAGTCCTTGCTGGGCCTAAGAAATAGAGTGTGTGGGAAAATACCACCGCAAGAATGGCCAGCGTCCTAATTGCATCAAGCCCTATAATGCGCTCTTGTGCTGAAGAATTATGTTGATGCATTCCTGCTTTTTAAAAAGTTGTTTGTTGGTCGAGACCAGGATCTAAAGTTTGGGAAACTTCTATTTTTAACCAAAGTAAAAAAACCAATTTGATTTTCAAATTGGTTTTTTTATTGTTAGGGTAATTGATGTGCTTAGAAATTAAAGCGGATGCCTAAACTTATGTTGAGCAAACGCTTTTCAGCGAAACTAATGTTGTCTACCTTAGCTGTAGAGATACCATCCTGAGCAACAAAATTCAACATGTTAACATTAGCATGCGCTCTTCCAACGATTGATATTCCTTTAAAGATACGGTAATCTGCAGCAGCTCCAAAACGCATACCAATTGACCTAGCAGTGGTAAAGGATAAACTGTCAAATAATGGGCTGGTAATAGGTATTGCAAATGGCATGGACGAATAGTTAAGCCCACCTGAACCTCTTATTTTAAACTTAGGGCTAAATATTTTCTCTTTAAAAACACCTACTGAAACTGTTGTGCGGTTTGCATCAGCGGAGGCACGATAATTATTAGTTCTATAAGTGTAGTTAAAGTTTACTGTTTCGGAATTGGTGTAGTTTTCAATAGAGAAATAATAATGTAAACCATTAACATCTTTGGCATAGTCAATTTGAGCTCCAACAAAAGATGTTCCTGAAGCAAATTCCATACCAAAAGCTTTGCCTTTAGTCTCTTCAGTTATAGAATTGATATATTCTACTCTTTTAACGGGCAAAGAAATAGAAGAATATTGCATTACAGATTTTGGCAAAGAGTCTACTTGGTATACTTTGCTGTAGCTGGCCGGGAAT
>JAXITL010000097.1:0-4984 GCA_034680125.1 Chitinophagaceae bacterium | reverse complement strand
ACCTGCGCAAAGGAGCTGCTACCAATGCCATACAGATAGCAGAATATCTGGTGAAGAAAGGATGGATTGGGTAGTTTTTGAATGCAACAATGGCACTGTCTATTACTAATTCCGCTCTTCGGGATGTTAGTGCAGCGCATCCCGAAGTTTAGATAGTGCGGATTTCTAATCCGTACCTATGAAAAGCCGCCCGCGCCAGTACGGACGGGGATAGCCCGCAGTGCAGTGAGGACTACCTACCTGACGGCAGTCAGTTGAGTGATAGCCTGAACCAAAGCCCGATACATATAGATGCTCTTGAATGCCCCCAAAATATCTGCACAAAAAAAGATAGTTTTGTACAGCCAATAATTGGCGCAAAAACCCATGCAATTTAAAATTCACAGCGATTACCAACCTGCGGGTGACCAACCGAATGCCATTAGGCAATTGATAGAAGGATTGAATGCAGGTGAGCAATTTCAAACATTGTTGGGGGTAACAGGTTCGGGTAAGACATTTACCATGGCCAATGTGATACAGGCGGTGCAAAAACCTACGCTCATTCTCACGCATAATAAAACACTGGTAGCCCAATTGTATGGCGAGTTTCGGCAATTTTTTCCTGAAAATGCGGTGGAGTATTTTGTATCCTATTATGATTATTACCAGCCTGAGGCCTATTTGCCTACCAAAAATGTGTATATCGAAAAAGATCTTTCGATCAATGAAGAATTGGAAAAATTGAGGTTGCGTGCCACTTCTAGTCTGTTGAGTGGTCGACGCGATATTGTGATTGTGGCATCGGTGTCTTGCATCTATGGTATGGGTAACCCTACCGAGTATGAAAACAGTATCATTCGTATACAGCGCGGTCAAGACATTGGTCGCAACCAGTTTTTGCATGGCCTAGTGCACGCGCAGTATATGCGCAGCCAAGGCGAATTTGCCCGAGGAAGTTTTAGGGTGAATGGCGATACAGTGGATATCAATCTGCCTTATTTAGATTTTGGTTACCGCATCACTTTTTTTGGCGATGAAATTGAGGAGATTGAAAATTTTGAAATAGAATCTGGCAAAAGGATTCAGACGATGGAGCATGCCGCTATTTTTCCAGCTAATCTGTATATCGCGCCCAAAAATTTGATGGCCGAAATTGTGCACGAAATTCAAGATGAAACCAATGCACAAGTGGAATACTTCAATAGAATTGGAAAAAATATTGAAGCAGCGCGTATTAAAGAGCGTGTGAATTATGACCTCGAAATGATTCAAGAATTGGGTTTCTGCAAAGGGATTGAGAATTATTCGCGCTTTCTCGATAGAAGAAAGCCGGGTGTGCGTCCTTTCTGTTTGCTTGATTATTTTCCGAAGGATTTTATTATGATGATTGATGAAAGTCATCAAACGATTCCGCAAATTAGCGGCATGTATGGCGGCGACCGTTCACGCAAATTGAATCTTGTGGACTTTGGTTTTCGCTTGCCTTCGGCGCTTGATAATCGACCGCTTAATTTCAATGAATTTGAGCAACAACTGAACCAGGTTGTTTTTGTAAGCGCCACTCCAGCAAGTTATGAATTGCAAAAAACCAATGGCCTGATTATAGAGCAAGTGGTGCGCCCAACAGGACTTTTGGACCCACCGATTGAGGTTAGACCTAGCATCAATCAAATAGATGATTTGCTCGATGAAATAGACAAAAGGGTAAAAAAGAAAGAGCGGGTTTTAGTAACGACCCTTACCAAGCGTATGGCCGAAGAATTGGATAAGTACCTGGCTCGGATACAAGTTAAATCGCGCTACATCCACTCTGAAGTGGATACGCTAGAGCGTATAGAAATCTTGCGTGATTTGCGTATGGGGGTGATTGATGTATTGGTGGGTGTTAATTTATTGAGAGAAGGTTTGGATTTGCCCGAAGTAACCTTAATGGCCATCCTTGATGCCGATAAAGAGGGCTTTTTGCGCAACGAACGTTCATTAACACAGATGGCAGGTCGTGCAGCCAGAAATTCTGACGGGCTCGTCATTTTTTATGCCGATAAAATTACCGACTCCATGCAGCGCACAATGGACGAAACCACGCGCCGCCGCGAAAAACAAATAAAATATAACCTTGTTCATGGCATCACCCCTACAACGGTGACCAAATCTACCGAACAGATTTTTAAACAAACATCGGTGTTGGATATTAAAGGATATGATGAGCGCAACCCTTATGCAGTGGTTGATTCGATAGGAACTATTGCTGCAGAAGATGAAGTGGTCTATGACACAGCAGCCAGTGTGTCAAAGGCTATTGCAAAAGCCAAAAAGCAAATGGAAGCTGCTGCCAAGAATCTCGACTTTATGGAAGCTGCTAAATGGCGCGACGAATTGCAGCTGCTGGAAAAGAAGAAAGCGAGTATGGCCTAAAACCTATTGCCCTCCCATGTTGACATAATTATCTATCGGCAAACGCTTAGAAATAGAGCGGGCCAAGGTCATTTCGTCTGCATATTCTAGTTCGCCACCAAAAGAAATGCCGCGAGCAATGGTGGTGATTTTAATAGGTAAATGTTGGATTTGTTTAGAGATGTAATAAACCGTTGTATCACCTTCTAGCGTGGGGCTGAGTGCCATAATGATTTCTTGAATATCTGCATTGGCTTTTATTCTTTCTACTAACGATTGCACCCTAATTTGGTCGGGTCCTATGCCATCTAGCGGCGACAGAATACCTCCCAGCACATGGTATACGCCATTGTATTGTTGGGTGCTTTCGATGGCGATTACATCGCGGATATTTTCTACTACACAAATTTGGTTTTTACTGCGTTGGGTATTCACGCAAATGGCACAAACATCGGTGTCAGACACATTGTGGCATTCTTGGCAAAAAGTAATTTCGTGCTTCATACGGCTAAGGGCGCTTGTAAAGGAATCCACATCCGCATTTTCTTGTTTGAGCAAATGCAGCACCATACGCAGGGCAGATTTTTTGCCAATGCCCGGCAATTTGGAAAATTCAGCTACGGCGTCTTCTATTAGCCTCGAGGAGAAAATCATAAGAAGCAAATTTAGGGGTTTTTATTTCACGCAAAGGCCCAAAGAAGGCGCAAAAGTTGGTGGTGGGAACCTATCCTCGCCTGCGTGAGGGATGGCAGCGGATATCCTTTTGCATTTCCAGTGCAAAAGATAGCAGCGTACAGCCCGACGCCGCCCTTCGACAAGCTCAGGATTATAGTTTTTTGTTTTTTGGCGGCGGCACGCCCTCATTTGAACTGTTCAATTTTGAATGATTAATGGTGAATGCCTCTACATATTCACCACATTCCCCTCATTAAAACACTGTGCTTTAATAAGCAAGATAAAAGTGTAAATTTGCAGCCTGAAATAATTTAAAAATGGGATTGTACATTAAAGGTATCTTGCTAGCCCTACTTGGTGTAAGTACGTTAAGTGCTTGTAAAAAAAACAAAGTGGTTTGCTATGACAGTGTTTACCAAATACCATTTTATATCTCATTTGTAGGTTTTCCGTTAGAAAGTTTGGACACTATTATCGTGGCCAAATATCCGGTTGGAGATAATTTCACCAACTATACCTCAATTGATACTATTTTGAGTTTTGGCTTGACAATAGAAAATGATACTTCAAGCATACTATTTAGAGCTAATGGTTCTGCCTTTCTAGGATATAAGGAAACAGAATTTAAGATAGTTTTATTGGGTGTAAGTGACACTTTTTATGTTAAAGAGGCAAAGTATATGCAGCCGAGGCGTTTCATAGCCAATGAGAATTGCGGAGGCGCAAGACAGCATTCAGTAAGTCCATATGAAATCAATATTAATGGGTTAATTATCAATTCCATTTCTTATAACCGTTCTATTTATTTAAAAAATAATTTGTAGAAATATTAGTCAATTATGTTTACACCTAAGAATAAAATCCGTGTCGTTACCGCCGCCTCTTTGTTTGATGGCCACGATGCTGCTATCAATATCATGCGCCGCATTATGCAGTCGAACGGTGCCGAAGTCATTCACCTTGGGCATGATCGCAGCGTAACGGATGTAGTGGATTGCGCGATACAAGAAGATGCCAATGCGATTGCTATGACCAGCTACCAGGGCGGTCACGTAGAATACCTGAAGTATATGTTTGACTTGTTGAAAGAGAAGGGTTGTGGCCATATTAAAATATTTGCCGGCGGTGGCGGGGTGATTTTACCCACAGAAATTGCAGAATTACAAGCCTACGGCATCACCAAGATTTATTCGCCCGATGATGGTCGTGCTATGGGCCTAGAAGGGATGATTATTGACCTCTTGCAAAAAAGCGATTTCCCAACGGGTAATCAGTTAAATGGGGAGTTAGGGCACATTCAAGATAAAAACCCACGCGATATTGGAAGATTAATTTCGGCTGCTGAAAATTTTAGCGAACTGCCAGAGACCATTAGCATGCTCCATAACATTTCGGAGCAAGCGGCAAAAAGCAAAACACCAGTATTGGGAATTACGGGTACGGGCGGTTCGGGCAAAAGCTCTTTAGTCGATGAAATGGTGCGTCGTTTCTTACTCGATTATCCTACAAAAAATATCGGTATTATTTCTGTTGATCCATCAAAACGCAAGACAGGCGGTGCTTTGCTAGGAGACCGTATTCGTATGAATGCCATCCGCAATGAGCGCGTGTACATGCGTTCTATGGCTACACGCCAAAGTAATTTGGCAGTATCGCGTTATATCCACGATGCGGTGAATATTTTAAAAGCAGCCCATTTCGACCTCATTATTTTGGAGACCTCAGGTATTGGTCAAAGCGATACCCAAATCACCGAACATTGCGACTTGAGTATGTATGTAATGACGCCCGAATACGGTGCGGCTACGCAATTAGAGAAGATTGACATGCTTGATTTTGCCGACATTGTAGCGGTGAATAAATTTGACAAGCGGGGTGCAATGGATGCAGTGCGCGATGTGAAAAAACAATACCAACGCAATCATAAATTATT
>JAXITL010000096.1:0-5017 GCA_034680125.1 Chitinophagaceae bacterium | reverse complement strand
GAAAACAACAAACATGGTTTTGCTGTTTTGATAGACCCAGATAAAGTTTCGCCGAATAAAATGGAGCAGTTTGCGCAAGATTGCCAAGATGCCCAGGTTGATTTTTTATTTGTGGGCGGCAGTCTTGTATTGCAACACCAATTAGAAAAGTGTATCAGCGTTTTCAAACAAAACAGCAATATTCCTGTATTATTATTTCCCGGTAATCCAGCGCAAGTAACACCTGCTGCCGATGCACTGCTTTATCTTTCGCTTATTTCGGGTCGTAACCCCGAGTTATTGATCGGCCAACACGTTGTTTCTGCACCCATGGTGCGCAACAGCGGTTTAGAAATTCTTTCTACAGGTTATATGGTGATTGATGGTGGCGTCCCCACAACTGTTTCCTACATGAGTAATTCCCACCCCATACCATCCGACAAATCAGACATTGCGCTTTGCACCGCATGGGCTGGTGAAATGCAAGGCAAACATCTAGTGTATATGGATGCCGGTAGTGGCGCGCAAAAGCCCATCAGCATTGACATGATTGCTAAAGTGAGTAGTAATATTTCTATACCACTGATTGTGGGCGGTGGCATTAATAATGCAGAGAAAGTAAGGGCCAATTGCCAAGCAGGAGCCGATGTGATTGTCGTAGGCAATGCCATTGAAAAGGATGCTTCGCTGATTCAAGAATTGAGTGCGGCGACCAAATGCTAGTCTTCGTACAGCAAATACTTCTTTCTGATTTTTTTGAATTGTTCCAATCCGGGTTGCCAAGAAGCACGGATTTCCGCTTCGCTTTTACCTTTGATGATTTGCTGACGCAAAACTTTGGTTCCGGCTAATTTTTCAAAAAAGGAATTAAAAAATGAATCTTTTTGAGGGGATAATTGGTAGGCTTTAAGCAGCTGACTGATGTCTAAATCTTCGGGAGCCTTGTCTAGCTTGATGCCATAACAAATTTGATTTTCTAATAAAGGTTTAGTAGCCCCCACAGTGCTTTTGGGCGTAAAGGTATGGTTCAATTTCCCTTGATAATCGGGATGCCCCCATTGTTCAAATGGTTTGTCTGTTCCGCGACCAACACTTACCACTGTTCCTTCAAAAAAACACAAACCAGGATATAATCGAATGGCATTGATATTTTTGAGATTGGGCGATGGCGAAACGGGCAATATGTACTTCATTCTTACCGCTAACTGATCATAAGCTAGGCAAGGGATTACCTTGTATTGAAGGGCCTTTGCATTTTTTATCCATTGCTCCCCTACCAACATTTGGGCATATTCACCAACTGTCAGACCATAGAGTACAGGCACCGCTTGCATGCCCACAAAAGAGCGCAAGGAGGTATCCAAAACGGGGCCATCAATGATATGTCGGTTGGGGTTGGGACGGTCAAGAATCAATAATTCTTTTTTATGGTCGATACAGGCATCCATAGCATATTCTAGGGTAGAGATATAGGTATAAAAACGAACACCCACATCCTGCAAATCGTACAACAAAACATCAATATCCTTCATTTGCTCGGCCGAAGGTTTTTTATGTTTACCGTATAAGGAAATCACCGGCAATCCTGTTTGGGCGTCAATATCATTTTTTATGTGTGCCCCTGCATCAGCGGTACCCCTAAATCCATGTTCAGGAACAAAAATTTTCACCACTTGTACTCCACTACTGATCAGCGTATCCAACAAAAGCTTATTGTATACTAGTGAGGTCTGATTTATCAATAAAGCAACTCTTTTGTTCTTCAATAGAGGCAAATAGGAACTTAATCGTTCTGCACCAACAACAATAGGCGTTTCGAGCCCACTAGTTTTTGCTGTGACATTGGGGCATTGAAACAACATAAGCACAAAAAGAAAGGGCAAAAAAAGACGCATCCTATTTTTAATCATCATTATTTAACAATATTTCGGCTAAGGTATAAAGGCTACTTGAAATAATAATATTACCTTGCAGCACTTAATTTTTAATCACATATATGACACAAGTAAAAAACGGCGACAATGTGCGCGTACATTACCATGGTAAATTAAATGACGGTAGCACTTTTGACTCGTCTGAAGGCAGAGCCCCACTTGAATTTAAAGTAGGTATTGGTCAAGTAATCAAAGGCTTTGACGATGCCCTTGAAGGAATGAAAGTAGGCGACAAGAAAACAGTGGTTATCCCTGCCGAAAACGCTTATGGTCAATCTTCAATGGAAAATGTTATCGAATATCCTTTGGAAAATTTCCCAGAAGATATGAAACCAGAAATAGGTTTGGAATTGCATATGAGCGACAATGAAGGAAATAATTTCCCTGTTGTGATTACGGCCATCAACGAAACTTCAGTAGTATTAGATGCCAATCATCCTCTTGCTGGTAAAGAATTGACTTTCGATATCGAATTAGTAGAAATTCTTTAATATCAAGCTATATTGTAAAAAATGGCTATCAGATAAAAATCCGATAGCCATTTTTGCTCATTTAGGAATGGAATAAATTTATTTCTATCTAGGAGATAAATCTTGGCTTTTTTATGATGAAAATCGCCTACTTTTGCACTCCATTTCACAAACAAGAATTTTTAAAATTTAAACAAATACAATGGCAGACTTACGCTTTCAGCGCAACTTTGGTATCGCCGCACATATTGATGCGGGTAAAACCACCACAACAGAACGTATCCTGTACTATACAGGGGTAAACCACAAAATAGGCGAAGTGCACGAAGGTGGCGCTACTATGGACTGGATGGCACAAGAACAAGAGCGTGGTATCACCATCACATCGGCGGCTACTACTTGCTTTTGGAATTTCCCAACCACTCAAGGTAAAGTGCTTCCAGAATCAAATAAATATAAATTCAACATCATCGATACTCCAGGTCACGTGGATTTTACCATTGAGGTAGAACGTTCTATGCGTGTTTTGGATGGTCTTGTTGCTTTGTTTTCTGCGGTTGATGGTGTTGAGCCACAATCGGAGACTGTATGGCGCCAAGCCAACCGTTACCGTGTACCACGTGTAGGTTTTGTGAACAAAATGGACCGTATTGGTGCAGACTTCCTTATGGTAGTGCAACAAGTACGTGACATGTTGGGTGCAAAAGCAGTTCCATTGCAATTGCCTATCGGTGCAGAAGATCATTTCAAAGGTGTGGTAGATTTGATTACCATGAAATCTTTGGTTTGGGATGATTCTACCATGGGTATGACTTATGTAGAAGGTGAAGTGCCTGCTGATATGCTTGAAGAAGCAAATCAATATCGCGCTGAACTTGTTGAAGCCGTTGCAGAATATGATGACAAATTGATGGAGAAATTCTTCGACGATCCCAATTCTATCTCTGAAGATGAAATCCACGAAGCGGTGCGTAAAGCAACACTTGATTTGAGCATTATCCCTATGTTGTGCGGTTCTTCGTACAAAAACAAAGGCGTTCAAAAAATGTTGGATTGCGTAATTCGTTACCTACCTTCTCCATTAGATGTAGCTGCGATTACCGGTACTGACCCTGATGATGCTGAAAAAGAATTGATCCGTAAGCCAGATGCTAAAGAACCATTCGCAGCATTGGCTTTCAAAATCATGACCGATCCTTTCGTTGGTCGTTTGGCCTTCTTCCGCGTATATTCTGGTCATTTGGACGCAGGTTCTTATGTTTTGAATGTACGTTCGGGTAAAAATGAGCGTATCTCTCGTATCATGCAAATGCACGCTAACAAACAAAACCCAATCGATTTTATCGAAGCAGGTGATATTGGCGCAGCAGTAGGATTTAAAGACATCAAAACGGGTGATACCCTTTGCGATGAAAAAAATCCAATCATTTTGGAGAATATGTTTATCCCAGAACCCGTTATCTCGATTGCTATTGAGCCTAAAACTCAGGCAGACGTAGATAAAATGGGTATGGCGATTGCTAAATTGATTGAAGAAGATCCAACCCTTCGTGTAAAAACAGACGAAGAAACAGGACAAACAGTATTGAGTGGTATGGGAGAGCTTCACCTCGAAATTATTCTTGACCGTATGCGTCGTGAATTTAAAGTAGAAGTAAACCAAGGTGCTCCTCAGGTTGCTTACAAAGAAGCTTTCACAGCTATGGTATCGCACCGCGAAACCTACAAAAAACAAACGGGTGGTCGTGGTAAATTCGCCGACATCCAGTTTGAAATAGGCCCTGCTGACGAAGCATTCCTTGCTGAAGGAAAAGGTACTTACCAATTTATCAATGATATCTTTGGAGGTTCTATCCCACGTGAGTTTATCCCTGCAATTCAAAAAGGTTTTGAAACAGCGATGAACAATGGTGTATTGGCTGGTTTCCCAGTTGAGCACATGCGTGTACGTATTTTCGATGGTTCGTTCCATAACGTCGATTCAGACTCTATGTCTTTCGAGCTTTGTGCTAAACAAGGTTACCGTGAGGCTGGTCGTAAAGCAAAACCAATCTTGCTTGAGCCGATTATGAAAATCGAAGTATTGACTCCAGACCAATATATGGGTGATGTAACAGGTGACCTTAACCGTCGTCGTGCCATGCTAGAAGGTATGGATACACGTAACAACCTTCAAGTAATCAAAGCAAAAGTTCCATTGAGCGAAATGTTTGGTTATGTAACACAATTGCGTTCATTATCTTCAGGTCGTGCTTCTTCTACAATGGAATTCAGCCATTATGCTCAGGCTCCACGTAACGTAGAAACTGAAGTAGTAGCGAAAGCTGGTAAAAAAGCAATCGAAGAATAGGTATTGTTCTTTTGAAAATATCCTCAAAGCGCCGTTCTTATGGAACGGCGCTTTTGTTTTGCTCCATATTATATTTTTTGCCGCAAGGAAGAGCCCAATGCATCAAAAATTTGACAAGTTTTTTCTTCTATAAAAACATATTTTTGAATCATAAAATCAAGGGCGCACTTGCTATAAAACCTAATAAATTGATGTTCACAAGTAAAAAGGGAATTCTGTTGATTGGCACTTTTTTACTGCTTCCTTTTACAGATTTACCCTTAAGTCAATAAACAGCTTGGACG
>JAXITL010000095.1:0-5171 GCA_034680125.1 Chitinophagaceae bacterium | reverse complement strand
TTTTGGTGCAAAAATGCACGACCAGCACCATCGCTACGCAATATAGAATCTTGCAATCCATTTCCTTCGGTATTGGGCTCTAATAATACAGCACCAGCGCCGTCGCCAAAGATGATGCAGGTTGCACGGTCTTCATAGTTCATAATAGACGACATTTTATCGCCACCGACTACGACCACTTTTTTGTATTTTCCTGTTTCAATAAATTGTGCACCGGTAGTTAGGGCATACAAAAAACTACAACAAGCTGCATTGACATCATATCCAAAAGCATTTTTCATTCCCGTTTTATCAGAAATGATATTAGCTGTTGCCGGAAATTGCATATCTGGGGTGGTAGTGGCGCAAATAATTAGATCAATCTCCATAGGGTCGATACCACGCTTGCTCAGCAATTGATTCACCGCGTGCATGCCCATATCCGATGTGCCCAGTCCTTCACCCTTTAGGATGCGACGTTCTTTAATGCCGGTACGACTGGTTATCCACTCATCGTTGGTATCCACCATTGTTTCCAATTCGGCATTGGTAAGAATATAATCTGGAACATATCCGCCAACAGCCGTAATGGCTGCATGTATTTTTTGCATTGACAATTTTTTAAAATAGAGAACTCTTCAAGTATTAATTCATTCCTCCGCAGGTACTGATTACCTGACCTGTTACATAACTGCTCAGATCTGATGCCAAAAACAAAGCAACATTGGCCACTTCCTCTGGCTTTGCAAAGCGAGCCAATGGAATTTTATGCAACCATTTGCCACCCCCGTCGCCATCATTGAGGTAATGAGTCATATCCGTTTCAACAAAACCAGGTGCAATAGCGTTTACGCGCACATTTCTACTGCCCAATTCTTGTGCAATAGATTTGGTAAAACCAATGATACCTGCTTTGGACGCAGCATAGGCGCTTTGTCCAGCATTACCCATCACACCCACAACCGAACTCAGGTTGATAATGCTTCCGGCGCGTGCTTTCATCATTGGTTTGATTACTTGGCGCGTAAGATTATAAACACTCTTGAGGTTGGCTTGCATGACATCGTCCCATTGTTCGGGTGTAACACGAAGCAATAGATTATCACGTGAGATACCAGCGTTGTTGACACAAATATCTATACCACCAAAATCCTTGAGCACATCCGCGGCCAAGGCTTCGCTTGCTGCATAATCTCCGGCATCCGATTTATAGCCCTTTGCATTTACGCCAAAAGATTTAAGTCTTTCTTCAAGCGCTTTTGCGCGCTCTTCGGATGACCAATAGGTAAAGGCAATATGGGCGCCTTGCTCTGCAAATTTCAAAGCAATTGCTTCGCCAATACCGCGGCTTGCGCCAGTGATGAGTGCTGTTTTGTTTTCCAATAACTTCATTGAGGTACAAGATAATTAGTGGGTAAAATTAGTAAAAATATCGGTGGGGTATAGTGTTTTGCCTTTTTGTTTTTGAGGATAAAATAAAAAGCCCTCTCCAATGCAATAAAGAGAGGGCCTTCGAAATACTGTTTCCAAACTTATTCGGGATTATCCGTCGTGAAATCCCATTGCTCTTGGGGCTGAGGAGTATTGTCTGCAATCATGTCTTTGAGGAAATAATACTGAATGGCCATGATCAATGGGATGGTAAACAATAAGCCCACTCCACAAAACAGGGTTCCCAAAATAGCTAAGCCAAGAGAGACAAAAGCAAAAATGATTACTTGTCCAATATTATTGCGCCCTATTGTAAAGCTGTACTTCAGCGCATCAGTAAAAGACATTTCTGTAAATTGAATGATGAATGAATAGGCAAAAAGGGCAATAGATAGGACCACCACAAAGAGCACAACAAATCCGACTAAAACAAGGATGGTAGCGCCATCAATAAGCATACCCATGGCCTCAGGATTGTGCATGTTGCCCATAAAGGCTGTAAAAAAACCAAAGCCCAAAATCGCAATAATGATCAATACAAATGGCACCATTATAATAAGGCTAAGCACCAAGAGCAAAAGATTACCCAAAAACAAACGACCGAATTTGGGAGCCCAGCTGAAGAAATCGTTGAAGTCCAATACGGGCTTTGTATCATAAACCTGCAATGCAGAAAAAATGGATGCGGTATAGATAAACCCAAACAATGAACTAATGCCCCCAAAGGAAGGAATAAAAGCAATAATGCTACTCGCAATAAAATAGACCAATGTAAAACCTGCAAACAGCCAAACATTTGCCCTAAGGGCACTCCAAGCAAGCCCAAGGCTTTGAAAAATGCTGAAAGAACCAACTGTAGATTGATTACCCATAAATTAGTTTTTATTGATAGGCAAAGATAATCTGCGTTTTCACAAAAGCCACTGTTATCTTATTGAGTCGGTGAGCTTTCGGCAAAAACCCAAGTGCTTGCTGGACGATTAAATACCGTTAGGCAAAAGAATTTGTGGAGCAATACCAATAAGAAGGACAAGCATTGCGGTAAGCACCAAAAGAAACTTATCGGCACCCGACAATTCGGTAGCCATTTCAGGGTCGCCCGTTTTAAAATACATGGCAATGATTACTCTGAAATAATAATAAGCACTTACTGCAGCCATGATTAAGGCAAATATAACCAACCACATAAGGTTTCCTTGTGCAACAGCTGTTTGCAACATATAGAACTTAGCCATAAAACCTGCGGTGAGCGGGATGCCTGCTAAAGAAAAAATGAAAACGGTTGCTACCGCTGCGAGCAAAGGATTCTTTTTTGCCAAACCATTAAAACCATCAAAAGTGTAGTCTTTTAATTTGAGCAAAACAGCAAACATTCCTAATGTAGCAATCGTGTATGAAACTGCATAAATGACCAAGCCTTGCCAAGCCAATGCGCTTACTGAAACTACCGAAAACAACATAAAACCAGCTTGTGCAATAGAAGAATAGGCTAGCATACGTTTTACACTTTGCTGAAAAACGGCAGTGATGTTTCCAACAAACAATGTTGCAGCAGTGATGATGGCCAATACCAAGGTCCAACTGTCGCTAATGGTGGCAAATGATGTGTGAAACAAGCGGATAAAGCCAATGAAAGCTGCCGCCTTACCAATGGTAGCCATAAAAGCGGTAAAGGGGGTAGGCGATCCATCATAGACATCGGGTGTCCAAAAATGCATAGGCGCCGCAGAAACTTTGAAGGCAAAAGAAATGATTAAAAACAAAACGCCTGTAAGTACCATTGGATTGACTTGCTCCAATTGCAAAAAGCTAAACTTGCTGATATTAAACTCGCCCGTTGCACCATAAATAAGGGTAATACCCATTAATAAGATGCCGGTAGAAAAAGCACCCATCAGAAAATATTTCAAGGAGGCTTCGCTACTTTTCAAATTACGCTTATCGCTACCCGCAAGGATGTATTGGGGAATAGAAATGATTTCGATACCCAAAAACATAATCAACATATTGTTGAAGGATGAAAGCATATAGGTACCCACAAGGATAAAAAAGAACAAAGCAAAATATTCGCCAACATGCTTGCCCACTTTAATGATATCATTGCCCATCAACAGCACATACAGCAAGGTGGCAGCAGTCATCAATGTATTAAACCATAGCGAAAATGGCGTAACCGTTAATTGAAAATTGAAAAACATTTGCGTTTCGCCGGGCTTTGCCGACAATAGCTCCCAAACATTTACACCCAACAACAACACAAACAAAAGTGTTGCTATAGAAAGTACGCTTTTCTTTTCCTTCACCACAAAACCTGCATACATCATAATGATGCCTAAAATGGTTGCCGCTATAATTGCCTTCATAATATTGATCGAATAATTTTAATAACGCTTGTACTATTTCTACCTTTTAAAAAATGTTGTCTTATTTCACCAACACCAAATCCAATAATGGTTGAGGGAATACACCCAATCCAATTATAAATGCCAGCAAAACAATAATGGCTACTAATTCTGCAGCATTCATTTTGGCCACGGTGGCTACTCCTGAATTGTTTTCGCCATAAGCTACTTTTTGCACCATCGATAAAGTATACACGGCACCGAGTATGATACCCAAAGCAGCCACTGCCATAAATACAATATGGTATTGCGATGCACTTTGGAAGATACCCGTAAACAACATGAATTCACCGATAAAACCGTTGGTAAGTGGTAATGCGATATTGGCAAATGAAATAATTACAAGAGCAATGGCGATACCAGGAGCAGTGCTGGCTAATCCACCCATTTTCTTAAAGTCTTGGGTACCGTAGCGATTCTCCACCATATTTACAATTACCCACATAGCCGTGATATTGATGCCATGGTTAAACATCTGCACCATCAATCCATGATTAGATAATTCAGTGCCAGAAAAGGCTGCAGCGCACATTAGGCCCATATGGGCAATCGAAGAATAAGCCACCAAACGCTTGATATTGGACTGCACCATGGCTATGAGCGAGGCGTAAACAATTCCCATAATAGACAGGGTCATGATCAAGTCAGACCAATATTGTGCGGCCTGTGGCATCACCGGAATCAACCAACGCATCACTGCATAAACGCCCATTTTTACCATCAATGCACTTAGGATAATCGTGATCTGTGTAGGTGCTTGTTCGTAAGCATCGGGCTGCCAAGTATGAAAGGGGAAGATGGGCATTTTAATGGCAAAGGCCACAAATAACAACCAAAAGATAAGGTGTTGTTGCATTGCAGGAAGCGATTTACCTGCAGCCATAATATTTTCGAGGCTCATTGCATTGATACCGTTTGTTTGCAAAGACAAATAAATCAATGCCGACAACATCAATAAGCTACCTACAAAAGTGTATACAAAAAATTTAAACGTTACTTGAATGCGGCGTTCGCCACCCCAAGTAGAACAAAGGAAATAAACAGGAATTAAGGCTAGCTCCCAAAAGAAATAAAACAGCAACGCATCAGAAGCTAAAAACACGCCCATCAAACCCGCTTGACTCAATAAAATTAGACCATAATAGGCTGCAGGATTGGGAATTTCCTTGTGCCTGTTGATGAGTAAAAGCACGGGGAAAATGATGCCTGTCAACAAACAAAGCATTGCAGCCATCCCATCGGCAGCCAGGCTAAACTGTGCGCCAATAGCGGGCATCCAGGCATAACTCACAGGAGCAATTTGCTCTGTGCCACAATAAGCGGCTACATAAATAGATAGAGCAAGGCTAATAAGTGAGC
>JAXITL010000094.1:0-5179 GCA_034680125.1 Chitinophagaceae bacterium | reverse complement strand
TTGGTGAGGGAAAAACGTATTTGCCAATGGCTCGATGAGATCAAACAGGATGCCGCATATATTTTCCTCGTAGGTGACATGTTCGATTCTTGGTTGGAGTTTAAACATGTAGTGCCCAAAGGCTTTGTGCGCTTGCTCGGCAAACTGGCAGCATTGCGCGATTCGGGCATTATGATAGAAGCATTTACCGGCAACCACGACTTGTGGATGCGTGGCTATTTTGAAGAAGAGTTAAATATCCCCGTGCACCACGAAGCCATTAGAAGAACCATTAATGGAAAACAATTTTTAATTGCCCACGGCGATGGCCTCGGACCAGGTGATTATGGGTATAAATTCCTGAAAAGTATATTACGCAACCCTATTTGCCAATGGTTATATCGTAGGGTACACCCTGATACAGGCATGGCATTGGCGAGTTTCTTCAGTAGGCTTGGTCCCAAGCATGAAGGTGCAATAAAAGAAGAATTTAAAGGAGCTGAAAATGAATTTTTAGTGCAATATTGTCTTAGCGTTTTAGAAAAAGAACAGATTGATTTTTTTGTTTTCGGGCATAGGCATTTGGCCATAGAATACCCCTTGCCTAACAACAGCCTTTATGTCAATCTAGGCGATTGGATTAACTTTAATAGTTATGGAGTATTTGATGGCCATCATTTGAAACTACAGTATTACCAACAATAAATTATTGAATTATTATGATGAAAAGAACGTTGGTAGTCATGCGCCATGCCAAAACAGAGGAACAAAAACCTGGCCAAAAAGATTATGATCGAAACTTGACAGAAAGAGGCCGAAATGACGCCATGTTGATGGCTACTATTTTGAAAGAAAAAGGCATTATGCCCAAGATCATTATTGCTAGTAGCGCTAACAGAACGATCCAAACAGCCGAAATTGTAGCCAATACATTGAACTACGAAATAGATAAAATACAATTGTCCCAAACGCTCTACATGTCTGACTCACGCAGGCTTGCCAATACGGTAGAAGCCATGGATGCAGACATTGAAAGCTGTTTAATTATTGCACACAACCCTGGCATCAGTGAGTTTGCATTTGATTTGAATCGTGCATCTATTAGTAGCTCTTTGCCCACATCCGGCTTGGTCGTTTATAGTTTTCTTGCCCATACTTGGGAAGACCTATTTATGGTCAAAAATAAAATTGAGCTTTTTGAATACCCAAAGAAATAAACTATGAGTAAAACGGAAACAGATACACAGATTTTAGAAAAGCTATTCGAAGCCCATTTTGGTGTTCGTGCCGATACGGTGAGCATTATCCCCATGTCGGGTTCAGACAGAAGATATTACAGACTGAGTACGGGTAAAACCAGTGCCATAGGCACTTTCAACCAGAATATTGCTGAAAACAATTCCTTTTATTATTTCACCGACCTATTTCGAAAACACGAAATAAACGTACCAGAAATTTACAAAACAGGAAAAGATCGCCGTTACTATTTACAGCAAGATTTAGGCAATACCACCCTATTTGACGAATTGAATAATAAGGGCTTTACCGAAGAAGTAAAAGAACTCTATCGCCGCAGCTTAGAACAATTGGCAAAACTACAGTGGATAGCGGGTAGAGAGGTGGATTACAACCAATGTTTTGGCACGAAAATATTTGACGAAAAAGCAATTAGTGCTGACTTCCTTTACTTCAAATATTATTTTGCCGACCTTCAAAAAGTAGTGTATGACAAAACGGAACTAACAGATGAAATAGAAGAAATCAGCAAAGACCTTGGTCGTATTCAACCCAAGATGTTGATGTTTCGGGACTTTCAGAGCCGAAACATCATGCTGTATGATGACAAGGTTTTCTTTATTGACTATCAAGGCTGCATGCAAGGACCCCCGCAGTATGATATAGCCTCTCTTTTATGGCAGGCCAAGGCTAAATTGCCTCAGAAATGGAAAGATGAATTGCTCAATAGCTACATTACTAGCCTGAATAATTTGCCCATGGCAAAAGTAGATGAAATGTATTTGCGTAAAGGTTATTCGCAATTCGTAATGCTACGCCTAGTGCAGGTTTTGGGTGCATATGGGTTTCGAGGTCTTCTAGAAAGAAAGCCACATTTTATCAGCAGCATTAGTCCAGCCTTAAAAAATCTTGAAGGCTTTTTGAACGATAATCCGCAAATACCCAATTATCCAAAATTACGTGGCTTGCTAGAGAAAGTGAGCAGCAAAGACATTCAAAAACAATACGAAACCGTTCAGGCGAAAGAAGACGCCAAACTAAAAATCATCATCAATAGTTTTTCGTATAAAAAAGGAATACCCAAGGATGCTAGCTCAAATGGAGGAGGTTTTGTATTTGACTGTAGGGGTATTTTAAATCCTGGACGTATCGAAGCCTATAAAAAACTGAGCGGTCTTGATGAAATGGTACAGTATTATTTGCTTACCGAAACACAAATGCCTAGTTTTTTAGAGCACATTAATGCCCTAACCGACATTAGTGTTACCGATTATTTGCAGCGAGATTTTGAAAGTTTACAAATCAATTTTGGCTGTACAGGAGGCCAACATCGTTCTGTATTTGCTGCTGAAAAATTAGCCAAGCATATCAAAAGCAAATACAACCTGGAGGTAGAGGTAAACCATACCAATGAGAAAAATTGGGTTAAGTAAAATGAATAATTAAAAATGTTGGGTTTGATAAAACGTATTTCGAAATGAGATTAAAAGGATTAAGCATTATTGCAAGCGCATTACTATTTGCCTCTTGCGGCGATAAAAACGCAAGAACTACAAAGCAAGGTGAAAGCACAGTTGTCGATACTATTGCCGTAAAGGATTTGCACACCCTGAGTAATGCGGATAGTATTGACATGAAGCATCTTTCTTTGGATCTAGAAATCGATTTGAAGACCAAAAAACTTGGTGGATGGGCTATTTGGGATATTGACAATAACAAATCAATTTCTATTCTTCGCCTTGATAATAACAATCTTAAGATAGATTCTGTTTTAGTAGACGGAAAATACAGTTCTTTTAGCTTTGGAGAAAAACAGGAACATTTGGGCGCTGCACTTCTCATTCCCATAGAAAAAACAACTAAAAAAGTGGCCATAAAATATGCCGCTAGCCAAAATGCCACTGCCTTACAATGGCTCGAAGCATCGCAAACAACGGGTAAAAAATATCCCTTTTTATACACTCAATCCGAAAGTATTTATGCGCGTAGCTGGGTGCCTTGCCCCGATGGACCAGGCATTCGCTTTACATACTCAGCACGTGTAAAAGTACCCAAAGGTATGATGGCAGTAATGAGTGCCAATGGAAATCCTCAACAGGCAAATGATTCGGGCATATATCATTTTGAAATGGATAAGGCAATCCCGGCCTATTTACTCGCTCTTGCTGTAGGAGACATTCGCTTTAAACAAGTAGATGAACGAACAGGAGTGTATGCCGAGCCAGAGATGATCGAGAAAGTCCATTATGAATTTGCGGATATGGGTAAAATGGTTATAAGCGCCGAAAAGCTATACGGACCTTATCGTTGGGGCCGATACGATGTGATTGTTTTGCCTCCGGGCTTCCCGATTGGCGGAATGGAAAATCCAAAATTGACTTTTTGCACACCCACTGTTATCGCTGGTGACCGTTCTTTGGTGAACCTGATTGCGCACGAATTAGCACACAATTGGAGTGGCAATTTAGTGACGAATGCCACCTGGGATGACATCTGGATGAACGAGGGTTTTACGGTTTATTTTGAACGCCGAATTAGCGAAGCGATGAACGACAAAACCTATGTGGATATGCTATGGGAACTGGGTTATCAAGACCTTGAAGCAGCCGTAGAAGATTTTGGAAAAGACAGCCGTAAAACTTGGTTGAAACAAGACCTAAAAGGCAAAGATGCCGACGAAGGGCTATCGGATATTCCTTATGAAAAAGGAGCCTTGTTTCTGTGCTTAATCGAGCAAAATGTGGGTCGTGAAAAATGGGATGCCTTTTTGAAACAATACTTCTCAGAACATGCATTTCAAACCATTACTACCGAAAAATTCCTGACTTATTTAGACAAAAACTTACTCAAAGGCGACAGTGCTTTGTATAAAAAACTAGACATTAATGCATGGGTTTATGGCCCGGGAATTCCCTCCAACGCACCACGTGCAGCTATGCAACGTTTTGAGCAAGTAAATATGCAGAGAAGTAATTTTTTGAAAGACAACAATGCCTTGGGACTAAATACGAAAGGATGGACAACCCATGAGTGGCTTCATTTCTTGCGTAAAATGCCTAAACCTTTAAGCATCACACAAATGAATAGCCTTGATGCTGCATTTCAATTTACCCATGCTCAAAACGCTGAAATTGCTGACCTCTGGTTTATCATGTCCCTAGCGGCAAACTATGAAGTTGCCTATCCAGCAATGGACAAATTTCTCAGTGTAACAGGTAGACAGAAGTTCATATTGCCCCTGTACACAGAAATGTCCAAAACGGGCAAAACCAAAATGGCTAAAAACGTTTATCAAAAATACCGAGCCAATTATCATCCCTTAGCACAAGGCAAATTGGATAAAATAGTACAATAAAAACCTTTCAAATTTTTAAAATAGATGAAAATATTATTACTCGGATCAGGCGAACTCGGCAAAGAATTTGTGATTGCAGCACAAAGAATGGGACAAAGCATCATTGCAGTTGATAGTTATGAAAATGCTCCAGCTATGCAAGTCGCCCACGGATTTGAAGTGATTAATATGCTCGATGGAGCAGCATTGGATAGTGTAGTGGCCAAACATAAGCCAGACTTTATAGTGCCCGAAATTGAGGCTATTAGAACCGAGCGATTTTACGATTATGAAGCGCAAGGCATTACTGTGGTGCCTTCGGCAAAAGCAGCCAATTTCACGATGAACCGTAAGGCCATTCGCGATTTGGCAGCCAAAGAATTAGGGCTCAAAACAGCCAATTATCGTTATGCAACATCTGCTGAAGAGTTACGCCAAGGAGTAGAAGCAGTAGGAATCCCCTGTGTAGTAAAACCTTTAATGTCTTCGTCTGGGAAGGGCCAATCAACAATAAAATCAGAAGCTGATATTGAAAAAGCTTGGCAATATGCTGTAGAGGGCACTCGAGGAGATATTATAGAAGTCATTGTTGAGGGATTTGTGCACTTTAATTCCGAAATAACCTTATTG
>JAXITL010000093.1:0-5370 GCA_034680125.1 Chitinophagaceae bacterium | reverse complement strand
TGTTATGGAAGAAGATGTACGCCATTACCTCGAAATAGGCATGAATGGGCATATCTCCAAGCCTTTTGTGCAAAAAGAGCTGCTGCGCAAAATGGCCGAAATGTTGCAATGGGATATAATGACCAGCCAAATAGAAGAAAAGGCCGCTATCAAAAATCTTTTTGGTCCTTTGCCTGATAGGGTTATTGATATGAATTTTTTGCAACATTTTACCAATGGTGACCTCGCCAAGCAGAACAAGTACATTACTATGTTTTTGGATAATGCACCTAAATTACTAGCCCAATTGCACGAGGCTTTGGCCAATCATGATTTTGATATGATTAAAATTTCGGCCCATTCCCTCAAGCCACAATTATCCTATATGGGCGTTACCGAAGAAGTGAGTAATGTGTTTATGTTGGAACAAAGCGCTGGCCAAAAGGCGCATCAAAACAACATCCCCGAGCTTATTGATAATGTAGAAAGGGTCTGCAATAAAGCTTTTGAAGAATTGAGGCTTTATATCAAGCAGTAAAAAATTGATTGTACCGGAAAAACTTGTTTCAGTAATACTGTCCTTGTTTTTTGTTCTTTCAATTACAATTAGTTTGATGGTTACGAAAAACTGGGCTTTCCCTGATGCGCTAGATCGACCGCTGTTTCGCAGTATTATTGTACTTCATTCAATAGCTTGAGGCTCGGCTTATGCTTTTAGAAAAAATCACGTTATAATTTGTAATGGCATCTTTCCTAAAAATATGATATAAAGCTTCCAAAAATTAGTACTTTAAGAAATTACGCAATAACTTGCAGCAGCAACAACTTGCAGTTGTTTAGAACGGCAAGTTTTCTTTTTCATCACATAAATAAACGAACAATGGCAACAAAAACAGCACCCACCGTCTTTTTGGTAGATGACGAATCCATCCAAAATGAGATGCTTAAAGATTATCTCGCAGAGCGATTTAATTACAATTTCCGTCTTTTTGATAATGGCGAAGAAGCACTGAGCAGCCTCAACCAAAATCCTGCCATTGTTATCCTTGATTACCATTTGAATGCCCACAATCCTGAAGCAAAAAACGGTGTGCAAATTTTGGCGGCCATTAAAGATCAGAATCCAAGCACACAAGTGATTATGGTGAGTGGTCAAGATAAAATCCAAGTAGCGGTAGATAGTATGAAATATGGTGCATACGACTATATCGTCAAAGGAGAAACCGCCTTTGCCCGTATGGAAAATACCATCAAGCGCATCAATGAATTAGAAGAGTCTAAATTTGCTTATGATGCTTCGAAAAAAAGTATTCGATTCTTGATTATTGCTATGGCTTGTATCATTGCACTAAGTGCTGTTTTATTATTCAATGGTCATAAGCTTTAATCCATACCTTTAGCCACCCATCACCCCTATTTTCCAGCATAATGCAATTAGCACAAAGACTCGATAGAATTTCTGAGCCCCAAACCATTAAAATGGCTAAACTCAGCCGTGAATTGAAAGCTCAGGGTATCGATATTATAGACCTTAGCCTTGGTGAGCCCGATTTTCGTACCCCACAACATATTTGTGATGCAGCGGTGCAAGCTATGGTAGATGGATATACCAAATACACGCCCGTAGCAGGGATTCCCGAATTGCGTCAAGCAGTGTGCACCAAGCTCAAGCGTGATAATGGACTAGATTATTTACCCGAGCATATTGTGGTGTCTACTGGTGCCAAGCAATCTTTGGCTAACGCCGTTTTGTGTCTCGTTAACCATGGTGATGAGGCCATTATTCCCACACCTTATTGGGTTACATATGCAGCCTTGGTCACTTTGAGCGAAGGCAAACCTGTTTTTGTGCCCTGTGGTATCGAAACAGATTTTAAAATCTGCCCCGATACTTTAGAAGCGGCCATCACGGACAAGACTCGTTTGTTTATGTTTTCATCGCCCTGCAATCCAACAGGGACTGTTTATACTCGAGATGAATTGGCTGCATTGGCTGCTGTTTTTGAGCGTTATCCCAACATTACCATTATCAGCGATGAGATTTATGAATACATCAATTATTCTGGCAAGCACGAAAGTATTGCTCAGTTCGACAGCATAAAAGATAGGGTAGTATTGGTGAATGGTTTTTCTAAAGGTTTTGCCATGACAGGCTGGCGTTTGGGCTATATTGCCGCCAACAAAGAATTGGCCATTGCTTGCGAAAAATTACAAGCTCAATTTACCTCAGGTACCAATTCTATTGCACAACGCGCCGCCATAGCAGCACTTTTGGGCGATTTGACGCCGAGTATGGACATGGTTAAGGCATTTGCGGAGCGCAAAGAATATGTTATCAAAAATCTTGCCCGAATTCAAGGCATTAAAATCAATAATCCAGCAGGCGCCTTTTATGCCTTCCCCGATGTAAGTTCTTTTTTTGGAAAAACGGATGGTGAGACGGTGATGAACACGGCTGAGGATGTAGCGATGTATTTACTGCACAAAGGCCATGTAACTGTTGTGGATGGCGCCGCCTTTGGTAGTCCTAATAATATCCGTATTTCCTTTGCCACTTCAATGGATAATCTTATAGAAGCGATCAAAAGAATTCAATATGCTTTGGATAAATTGAAATAGTATGCCAAAAGCCATATGCAAAAAAAACGACCAAACAGTTTTGTTTGGTCGTTTTTGTTTTTGAGGTTTTGCCTCTTATAAAGGTTTTAAACTTTGCAACACAATATTTTTCACCTCACTAATGGCTACACGCTCTTGTTGCATGCTATCGCGGTGGCGAATGGTCACCATATTGTCTTCTTTTGTTTGATGGTCGATGGTCACGCAGAAGGGCGTTCCGATGGCATCTTGGCGGCGGTAGCGCTTACCGATGGCATCCTTTTCTTCATAAAAACATTTGAAAAGCGGACGACATTCATCCATCAATTCATTGGCTATCTCGGGCAAACCGTCTTTTTTGGTCAGTGGGAAAACAGCTAATTTAATCGGGGCTAAAAAGGCTGGAAACTTCAACACCACACGGTCGTCTTTTTTCTCTTCGGTGCTTAGGTCTTCTATTTGGTAGGCTTCACTCAGCAACATCATCACCGTGCGGTCTAGCCCAATAGAGGTTTCCACCACATAAGGAATGTAATTGCCGAATGCCTTTCCTGTTTCAGGGTCAATATCCGCATCAAAATATTGCATTTTCTTTTTGCTGAATTCTTGATGTTGGGTCAAATCGAAATCGGTACGGCTGTGCACGCCCTCTACTTCTTTGAAGCCCATGGGAAAATCATACTCAATATCGCAAGCCATATCGGCATAGTGCGCCAATTTTATATGGTCGTGAAACTTGTATTTGGTGGGGCTAATGCCCAAGCTCAGATGCCATTGCATACGGGCTTCTTTCCAATATTCATACCATTGCTTTTGTGTGCCAGGGCGTACAAAAAACTGCATTTCCATTTGTTCAAATTCGCGCATACGGAAGATGAATCCACGGGCTACAATTTCGTTACGGAAAGCCTTACCCGTTTGTGCTATACCAAAAGGAATTTTCATCCTTCCGCTTTTTTGCACATTCAAGAAGTTGACAAAAATACCTTGTGCTGTTTCTGGGCGCAGGTATACTTTATTATCATCAGGATTATCAGAAGCTACGGCACCAAACTCGGTTGCAAACATCAAGTTGAACTGACGAACATCGGTCCAGTTGCAAGTGCCGCTTACAGCGCATTTAATATTGTTGTCTTCGATTAGTTTTTTCAATCCGGCAAAATCATCTGCTGCCAATAAAGCTTCCATTGAAGCAATCATCGCATCCGCTTTTTCTTGATCCAGATTTTCTACAAAGCCTTCAATTAAATGATCCACACGATAGCGTTTTTTGCTGTCTTTGTTGTCAATCATTGGGTCAGAAAAATTATCCACGTGTCCGCTCGCTTTCCATACAGTTGGGTGCATGAATATGGCTGCATCTAGTCCCACAATATTGTCGTGCATTTGGGTCATGCTACGCCACCAATAATCGCGGATATTGCGTTTGAGTTCTACACCATATTGGCCGTAATCATACACAGCACCTAGTCCGTCATATATTTCGGAAGAAGGGAAAACAAAGCCATATTCTTTGCAGTGGCCAATAATATCTTGTAATGTATTTTCGTTTGCCATAATTTATTTTCGAGCCGCAAAGATACTATTTAGGCAGCATCACTTCACTATTGGTGTTGTTTTTTGGGCATAAAAAAAACCCGACAATAGAAATTGTCGAGTTAGTGTTGTTTAGTTTTTCCTGAAACAAAAATCCAAAACAAAAGGGTACACTATTTATTCACAATTATTTCAGCGCCCAAGGCTTGTACGCCTGTTCCGCCAAGAAATCCTTTTGCGAATACGGTGTAGATTTTTCCGGCTTCTAAGGTGATTTTGGGTAAAACCAATGCCACAGTTGATGTGCCCGCAACGCGAACATCAAGATTGTAATCTCCAGCATCAAGTGGAGTATAATTCGTAGATTCTTTAAATTTTTTGTTACCAAATACTACAGCTCCCGAGCTGGCAACTGCCACATCTACTGCTGGTGCATTAGGCGATAGGTGTACAAAACGAACATGCGCTTTGCCAGCTGCTGGTGCTGTTAAATCGTCAGTTAGAACCAATGCGCTGATTTTAGAAAGAGAATCTACCGCGAAAATGCTGTAATTCTTATCTTTTGTAAAATCTAAGTCGGCAGCGATAACACTGGTCATGGTGCCACTAGCATTCACTTTGTTGTTTCTTTTGCCCGCTTCAACAGTCAAATAGCCTGTGTTGCTCGGAAACGCTAAACCAGTTGTGTTTATTTTTGTATTGTCTATTAATAAATCCACTGCCGGTGCATTGGGTGATGCGTGGGCAACCATCACTTTGGCATAAGTTTTGGTTGGGGTGGTGATTACTTCTTTTTTGTTGCATGCAGTCATGAATAATGAAGTGCCCGCAATGATCAACATGCTCGAGAGATAAACGATTTTCTTTTTCATAGGTTTAAAATTTATTTGATACAAGGCAAATATAGTGGCTTTGCTTTTTTTGTTTAACTTTTCGTTCTTTTTATTAAACAATGCAACTATTGATTTTCCCTATAGCAAGGGCCTAAAACATAAAAAATAGCCCAATTTTTGCTTGGGTTCATGTACAAATAGGCTAATCCAATCCGAATACTCTGCTATCTGTTGCTCATGCTATTCGTTCCTAAGTTTCTAATAACCGATTGATTTTGCCACTTTTGGTATGTATTTAGGTACAAGCAAAGGGCATTGTAATGTCTTGAAGATCTATTAGCACTTGCTTTTGTACTGCTTCTGAGGCTTTTTCAACTTTTTGGCAAGCAGTGAAAATCTTGCCGGGTCCATCACTTGGGCAGAC
>JAXITL010000092.1:0-5505 GCA_034680125.1 Chitinophagaceae bacterium | reverse complement strand
GGCTAGTCGCTTTACTTCATCTTGGGCATACAAATCTTGAGAGCCAATAGTCAGCACCAAATTATTGTCATTTTCAACATTAATGAGCACTGCCGCAACGGTGGGATAAGCAGCAAAAATCGAATCTTTCATGATGGCCATGGTTTTCATATTACCAGGATCATTGCTACAAGATGCAGTAAGGGCAAGCATTGCAGCTACTATTGCGGTTTTAATTCCTATTTTCATACGTTATTCTGTTTTTTGTGTAAATTGAAAAATCCTATCTTATTCTTCCATATTATCAAGCTCAAAGTTAAGTCGATCTTGTTCTACAAGCTGTTTTAACTCGTCTTCTTTGGGTAGGTATAATAAATATTTACTTGCAAAAAGATTGTTTTTATCATTGAGAACCGAATATTTTACAATCGTTTCGTCCTTTTCCGAACACAACAAAATACCAATAGTTGGGTTATCGTCATTACCCTTTTTAAGATCGTCGTACATTCTCACATACATATCTATCTGCCCAATATCTTGGTGGGCAAGACTTCCCGTTTTTAAGTCAATAATTACAAAGCATTTGAGCAAATAATTGTAAAAAACCAAATCGATAAAAAAATCAGATGTATCGGTTACCATATGCTGCTGCCTTGCAACAAAAGCAAATCCTTTTCCAAATTCAAGTAGAAATTTTTGAATGTTGTCTATGATTGCCGCCTCTATTGCAAATTCGGAATTTTTAGTTTCGGCTGACAACCCCAAAAACTCAAAAATATAGGGGTCTTTTAAAATATTTTGAATGTTGACATGCTCATGATCAGGCAAATGTTTCACGACCCTTTCGAAAGCCATTCTATTAATTTGACGTTGCAGCTCACGACTGTTCCAATTGGAAGCAATTGCCTCTTCAATGTAGTAATTTCTTTTAGCCTCTGTATCAAGTCGGCTAAGTAATCGATAATGAGTCCAACTCAATTCGGTACGCAATGCGTTCCAAATTGGGAAGGCAGAAAAAAATGCCCGCATATTATTCAAATTCCGCTCATCAAAGCCTTTTCCAAACTCAAATGTAAGTTGCTGCCCCAATTTTTTTAAAGTTGCTTTACCGTACTCAGCCTTGTCGTTTCCATTCTGCTCCTCTTCCACTATTAACTTTCCAATTTGCCAATAGGTTTCTAATAAAGCAGTATTTGCCATATGGTAAACCCGCTTCCTCGACAGAAGAATAACTTGTTTAATTGATTCGAAAATAGAATTAGGCAACATGTCCATTTTAATAATTGCTCGATACTCTTTACAAACTAAATATAATCTTCTATTTCACTCAATGCAAAAGTAGCTTTTAGGCGCACCCCTTTATCGGTATGCTGTACAGTTGCACATTCAATATGGGGGTCGTGTTCAAAAAACAAAACCCAATGATGATCGGCTGCCAATTGCAATATTTCTTTCTTTTCATGTAGTGTTTCCAATGGTTGCATATCATAAGCCATTACCCAAGGAATGCTCAAGTGGGCCGCACTAGGTATCAGATCGGCACAAAAAAGTATCTGTGTATTTTTATACGGAATCAAGGGCAACATCATACTATCTGTATGTCCTTTCATATAACGGACTTTGATGCCTTCTTTCCATTCACCGCCATCTTGTGTTGGCACAAATGCTAATTGACCACTTTCTTGGATGGGTAAAATATTCTCTTTCAAAAAAGAGGCCTTCTCTCTGTCGTTAGGACTAGTAGCGGTTTTCCAATGCAAGGAATCGCTCCAATAAGTGGCTTTTGAAAAGACAGGCAACAATGCATCCCCCTCACGTTTAATCGCACCACCACAATGATCGAAGTGAAGATGGGTTAAAAAAACATCAGTAATATCATCAAGTTGATACCCTAATTCTTTCAAAGAATTTTCGAGTGAATCTTCGCCATGCAAATAAAAATGACCAAAGAATTTTTCATCTTGTTTATTGCCAATACCGCAATCAATTAATATCCTTGAGTTACCGGTATCAATGAGCATGCAACGCATTGCCCAGGTACACATATTGGCCTCATCCGCCGGATTGGCTTTTTGCCACATACTCTTGGGCACAACACCATGCATTGCACCACCATCAAGCTTAAAGAGACCTGTATTAATGGTAAATATTTTCATGTAAAAGCAAGATTTATAACAGCAATGTACTACAAATTATACAACAAGACTTGAGCTTTCTTTTTGGCGCAATGCCCATCCAAGCAAGACCATCCCCATAACAAAAAACACGATGAGCGCTACAATAGAATAGCGCATGGAATCAAACATATCTTCGATGAAGGCAAATGAAAACATGCCCAAAACAATCGACATTTTTTCCATCACATCGTACAAACTAAAAAACGAGGCACTGTCTTGCGTATCTGCCGGCAATAGCTTTGAATAAGTAGAGCGACTCAGCGATTGAATACCGCCCATCAATAGGCCCACACATACGGCTAAAATATAAAACTGAATATTGGTATAGGTATAAAAAGCAGCGATACAAATCCCCACCCAAAGGGCTACGGCGCCCAATAACACTTGCATGTTTCCGTATTTGCGCGATAATCGAGCCATGACCATTGAGCCCAAAATGGCTACTATTTGAATGATTAAAATGGCCGGTATTAAATCTGCTGCCTTCATAGCCACCCATTGGCCATCCTCTAATTTTTTAATTTCCTTACTCCCAAAAATAGTGGCTGCCAGCATAACCGTTTGTACACCCATACTATAAAAGAAAAAAGCCGGCAAATAGGCCTTGAGCTTAGGCATCTGCTGGGCTTGATGCCACACTTTGCTCAATTCTTTAAAACCACTACTGAGCACATTGGCCTTGGTAGAGGCTTTTGCAGCAATACCCTTGGGCAGATATTTAAAACTGATTTGAGCAAAGACAAGCCACCAAATCCCCACCAATAAAAAAGACAAACGGGGCGCAAAAGTATCATCGGCAAAAGAAGAAAAAATAAACATAAAACAAATGATCTGTAACAGAACACTACCAATATAGCCATAGGTAAAGCCTTTTGCACTAAGCTTATCTTGCTCTTCTACTGTGGCTATTTCGGGCAGATAGGCGTTGTAAAAAACCAAACTACCACAATAGCCAATGGCTGCGAGCATCGACATCATTATACCCCATTCTGTTGCACCCGGCTTGAACCAAAATAAGCCCATACAAGCTAGACTACCGAGGTAGCAATAAAACTGCATATAGCGCTTTTTATTCCCTTTATAATCGGCTATGGCCGATAGTATGGGCGATAATAAAGCAATGATCAAATAGGCTAAGGCCAATGAATATTCAAGCAAGGTGCTATTGAGCATTTGCCAGCCAAAAAAATCAACCCTAGCACCAGAATCACCACCCGTAACAGCGATATAATAGGCGGGGAAAATGGTAGATGTAATAACCAGATTATAGGCCGAATTGGCCCAATCATACATGGCCCAGGCATTTTGAATTTTGGGGGTAGCCTTCATATTGTGTACAAAAGAAATTGGATAGATTCAACTTTTCAAATTGATGAGCACATAAGTGTTCAACATATAAAAACCGAACAATGCTTATTTTGCTGCACCTAATTGCTCATCCAATTTACGCAAATTGACATTAGCTAATTGGCCACAGGCGGCATCAATATCTTTACCTCGACTATGCCTTAATCGTGTATTCACCTTTTGTGCGGTGAGATAAGCCATAAATTCATCTGTTACTTTTTCGTCAGGCTTTTCAAAATCGGCATTGTCAATAGGGTTGTATTCAATAACATTGACCAAGTCGCAAGGCACTTGACGGTAAATTTTAATTAAATCATCGGCATCACGTTTGCTATCATTAAAACCTTTGAAAAGAATATATTCGAAGGTTACGTGGGTCTTCGTGCATTTATAAAAATATTGGAGGGCATCGATAATGGCTGCTAGATTATTGGTTTCGTTGATAGGCATAATCTCATTACGCTTTTCGTCGGTAGCAGCATGCAGACTCAATGCTAACTTCACTTTTGTTTGATCATCGCCTAATTGACGAATCATTTTTGCAACACCTGCTGTCGAAAGCGTTATTCTTCTTGGACTCATCGCCATGCCTTCGGGGCTAGTAATTTGCTCGATGGCCTTCATGACATTTTTGTAGTTGAGTAATGGCTCTCCCATACCCATGAAAACAATATTGGTGAGTTTTTTGCCATAATTTTTTTGCGCTTGCTCGTTGATCAGCATCACCTCATCCACAATTTCTTGGGCCTCCAAATTGCGCAAGCGCTTCATATAGCCTGTGGCACAAAATTTACAGGTAAGGGAGCAGCCCACTTGACTAGAAACACAAGCTGTGACGCGCTTGTCAGTGGGTATTAATACGCCTTCAATAAAGTGTTTGTCATGCAGTTGGAAGCGACTTTTCATCGTTCCATCGCTACTCGTTTGCACTTCATGAACACTTACGGTATTGAGGGCAAAATGGGTAGCTAGTTTTTCACGAAGCGCTTTAGAGAGATTAGACATCTCTGCAATATCATTGGTATATTTCTCCCAAATCCATTCATACACTTGTTTTGCCCGAAATTTCGGTTCTTGCCAACTCAGCATCAGTTCTTCCAATTCGGCTAGTGTATGTTCGCGTAAAGTTTTCATAAGCAGCAAAGGTAAATTGATGAAGGCAGAAAGTTTACATTTTAAAAAGAATGAATTGCCAAATAGCGCCAACTTTTTCAGTTTTCCGTTTACCTTTGCCCGCACCGAATGCGTTTTATTACCCTACTTTCTGATTTTGGCCTTAAAGATGCCTCTGCTGCTCTAGCAAAGAGCATCATTAGTGTGCGCAATCCAGAAGCGCAGATCCTAGATATTACGCATTTGGCCTCTGGTAAATTCTTGACTGAGGCGGCCTATTTACTTCGTGCCTCTTATTTGGATTTCCCCGTAGGTACCTGCCATATTATTTATGTAGGCGTTTATCATTCAAAATCGCCATCATTGGTTTTGTGCGAAAAAAATGGCCACTACTTTTTAGCCCCCAATAATGGGCTATTACCCTTAGCGTTGGGCATTGATTCCTTAAGTCTTTGGCAATGTTATGAATGGGATGACTCTGAAAAAACCTTCAAAGATTGGCAAGAAAAATGTGCCGCAATTGCCCAAAAATTAAGTAGTCAAAAGCCCGAACAGTTGGGCTTCCCGAGCTTTGCACTCGACACCATCAAGCAAAAACAAATGCCTGTTGCTGTGCTTGCAGACAATTGGGTAGATTGCCAAATATTGCACATTACCCACAATGGCAATGTAATTGTCAATATGCAGCAAGAATATTTCGAAAAACTCCGCGGCACAAAAAATTTCAGAATGGATCTAAAAGGCACTGGCCATGTATCTGTTTTAAGTAAAAATGCAGGGATGGTGAATGAGGGAGAAGTATTATGCCGATTTAATAAGGTGGGATTTTTAGAAATTGCCATTAACGGTGCTTCAGCAGCCCAATTACTGGGCTTTGACACCTATTCGG
>JAXITL010000091.1:0-5587 GCA_034680125.1 Chitinophagaceae bacterium | reverse complement strand
GTTCCTTCCCATTTTTTAAGGCCCTGGTGTAAGTACATGATGTAGTCACCACGCTCCATTACGGTATTCATATCATGAGTGTTGATAACCGTGGTGATGTTGTATTCTTTGGTAATGTCGTCAATCAATTCATCAATTAGAATAGAGGTTTTGGGATCTAGGCCCGAATTGGGCTCATCGCAAAAAAGGTATTTAGGATTGAGTACAATGGCACGGGCCAAGGCCACACGTTTTTTCATGCCCCCGCTAATCTCTGAAGGATATTTAAGATTCGCTCCAGTAAGGTTTACGCGCTCCAGCACTTCATTGGCGCGCATCAATTTTTCTTTGCGCGTTTTGGTGGTAAACATATCTAGTGGAAACATCACATTTTGCTCCACCGTTTGGCTATCAAACAAGGCGGAGCCTTGAAACAACATCCCTATTTGGGTACGAATTTCTTTCAATTCTTTGGGGTTGATATTGATAATGTCCTTTCCCTCATAAAATATATTGCCCTTATCGGGTGTCATGAGGCCCACCATTATTTTAATCAAAACCGTTTTGCCGCTCCCACTGGTACCAATGATTAAATTCGTTTTGCCGGGAAGTAATTGTGCACTTACATCCCTTAACACTACTTTTTCGCCAAAGCTTTTGCTAACGTTTTTTATTTCTATCATAAAGAATCACTATTGTTGAAATAGGCTTCAAGAACCCAAAGGTAGTAAACTATTTTAGCTAAAGTAAGTTGAAAAAAAGCCCGAACAATCTATCTGAACTGTTCGGGCTTTTCTGTTTTTAATGCTACTTATTTCGCTTCTTCAGTCTTAGTTGCGCTATTGTGCTCAATGGTAAAAACAATTTTACTTTCTTCGCTATTGAAGTCTGCAAGCACATTATCGCCGCTTACGATGCGATGGTTGAGTATTTCTTCGGCCAATGGATCTTCGAGATACTTCTGGATGGCACGATGTAAAGGGCGTGCGCCAAATTGCTGATCATAACCTTTCTCCGCAATAAACTTTTTGGCATCATCGCTCAATACAAGGCTAAATCCAAGATTGTTCAAGCGTTTCATCACCCCTTTCATAATGATGTCAATGATTTTATTGATATCCTCTTGTACCAAAGAGTTGAAGATAATTACATCATCAATTCGGTTCAAGAATTCGGGCGAGAAAGTCCGTTTCAATGCTTTTTCGATCACACTTCTGCTGCTTTCTTCGGTGGTTGTTTGTTTGGCTTGTGTGGCAAAACCTACACCATCTCCAAAATCTTTTAATTGGCGAACACCAATATTGGAGGTCATGATGATGAGTGTATTTTTAAAATCAACTTTTCTACCCAAGCCATCCGTCAATTGACCATCATCCAATACTTGCAACAAAATGTTGAAAATATCGGGATGGGCTTTTTCTATTTCATCCAATAAAACCACGCTGTAGGGTTTACGGCGAATTTTCTCGGTTAATTGTCCACCTTCTTCATAACCTACATATCCTGGAGGGGCACCAATTAAGCGGGTGAGCGAAAATTTCTCCATGTACTCACTCATGTCAATGCGGATCAAGGCATCATCACTGTCAAACATATAGCGCGCTAGGCAACGCGCCAATTCTGTTTTTCCCACACCTGTTGGGCCAAGGAAAATAAACGAGCCAATATGTTTGCGCGGGTCTTTTAGTCCTACACGATTACGTTGAATTGACTTGACTACTTTGCCGATTGCTTCGTTTTGACCAATTACTGCAGCGGCAAGGTCTTCATTCATGCGAATGAGTTTCGCACTTTCGGCTTCTACCATGCGCATTACGGGTATGCCTGTCATCATACTCACTACTTCGGCGATGTCTTCTTCACCAATAGGGTAGCGCATGCTTTTGGCTTCTTCTTCCCAAGTTATTTTGGCTTTTTCTAAGTCTTCGCCTAGGCGTTTTTCTTTGTCGCGCAAAGCAGCTGCTTCTTCAAATCGTTGGCTTTTGACCACACGATTTTTTTCTTGTTTTATTTCCTCAATTTGTGTTTCGAGTTCGATTATGCTTTGCGGAACATTGATGTTCTTTAAGTGCACACGAGCACCTACTTCATCCAGCACATCAATAGCTTTGTCGGGTAATAAGCGGTCTGTCATGTAGCGATCGCTTAGTTTAACACAAGCTTCAATGGCTTCGTGGTCGTACACTACATTATGGAAGTCTTCGTATTTCGATTTGATATTTTCCAGTATTTGAATGGTCTCGTCTACACTCGGTTGCTCGATCAATACTTTTTGAAAACGACGGTCTAATGCACCATCTTTTTCGATGTGCATACGGTATTCGTCTAATGTAGAAGCGCCTATGCATTGCAGATCGCCACGGGCCAAAGCGGGTTTGAAAATATTGGAGGCATCTAATGAACCACTAGCCCCACCAGCACCTACAATGGTATGTATCTCGTCGATGAATAAAATGACATCTCGGTTTTTTTCTAATTCCGTCATGATGGCCTTCATGCGCTCTTCAAATTGACCGCGGTATTTTGTACCTGCTACTAGCGATGCTAAATCGAGGCTAACCACACGCTTGTCGAATAACACACGCGATACTTTACGTTGTACAATCCTTAAGGCTAAGCCTTCTATAATAGCTGTTTTTCCCACACCCGGTTCGCCAATCAGTATAGGGTTGTTCTTTTTGCGGCGGGATAATATTTGTGATACCCGTTCAATCTCTTGTTCACGTCCCACAATTGGGTCCAATGTTCCTTGCTCTGCTTGACGGGTTACGTCTCTGCCAAAATTATCCAATACAGGTGTTTTGGATTTGGAAGTACTGGCTGTTGTTTTCTTTTGTTGGTATTGTTTGCGTTCTTCTTCTTCTTCAAAGTCATCGCTTTGTCCGCCTTCAAATTCGGCACTTGGAGCATTGCCTTGCAAAATATTGAGTTCGTTTTTGAAGTTTTCGTAGCTCACTTCCATTTGTAATAGAATACTCGATGCTGGATTCTCTTTGTTTTTAAGAATAGAGAGCATTAAGTGCTGTGTTTCTACCGTTGGGCTTTTCAGTGCCCGTGCTTCTAAAACGGTAATTCTAATTACTTTTTCAGCTTGTTTGGTAAGGGGCAAGCTGCTGAGGCTATCTAGTGGTTTATTTGTTTTTTCTTTGATCACATTTTCTACTTCGTGACGAAGGGAAAAAATGTCCACATTCATATTTTGCAACACCCGAACAGCCATGCCTTCGCCTTCGCGCAGCAATCCTAGAAGCAAATGTTCGGTGCCGATAAAATCGTTACCTAAACGAAGGGCTTCTTCACGACTGTAAGAGATGATTTCTTTTACTTTTGGTGAGAAATTAGAATCCATTTAATCGTTTGTTTTTAAGTAGTTAAAGTTAGGGAGAAATGAATTAGTTGTGCCCTTGACACTATAATTTTTAACTAATTGTTCCGCCCTTATCATTATTTTTGTTTGGTTAGTTAAATCCCCGACCCTCCTTATGACATTCAAAATTGATGCCAAAGAACAATTTACGGTTATTACGCCACAGTCCTGCCCATTAAATGCACAATTGGCTGCGGAATTGGCAGGGCAATGCCAAGTTTTAATCCAAAACGGCAGTCGGAATTTTATTGTGGATCTTGCTTTGTGCCTAGACGTTCATTCTGATTTTTTAGAACCCTTTATTGAACTATCGGCACAGCATTATGAACAAGCAAGCTCTTTTGTGCTTGCCCATCCACCAGCCGAGATGTTGCAACTGCTCAAAAATGAAGATGCGATAGATAGTCTTAATTATGCGCCAACCTTTATAGAAGCCATAGATATCGTTAATATGGAAATTTTGGAGCGGGATTTGTTTGGTGAGGCCTAAGCTTTGTTGACCCATAAAATTAAAAATAGATCATTCATTAAAATAACTTGTTGTAAAAAAAATGCTGTACTCTCGTACAGCATTTTTAATTTTTCGTTTTTAATGTTTCATTATTTAAAGGGGTGTTCCACTTTAGGGATATCTCGTTTCATCAGTTTGGTAATCCCTTTTAAGTATTGAACTTCCTCAGCGTCGCAGAAGGAGAGTGCTGCTCCTTCAGAGCCTGCACGACCAGTACGACCAATACGATGCACATAAGTTTCGGCTACTTCAGGTAATTCAAAATTGATGACAAAACCCAATCGGTCAATATCAATACCTCTTGCGGCAATATCCGTTGCAATTAAAGCTTGGACTGTTTTGCTTTTGAAGCCTGCTAGCGCACGCTCGCGGGCATTTTGTGATTTGTTGCCATGGATGGCCTCTGCGTTGATGCCTGCTTTGCACAATTCTTTGGCTACTTTATCGGCACCATGTTTGGTACGGGTAAAGACCAATACTTGATCCATTTTTCGTTCTTTGATCAAATGTTTCAGCAAAGTGCGTTTGTGGTTTTTATCCACCATAAAAACAGACTGCTCTACCAATTCGGCCGGGCTAGCAACAGGTGTTACTTCCACGCTTACGGGTTTAATCAATAGACCATCCGCCAATTTTTTGATGTCGGGTGCTACTGTTGCCGAAAAGAAAATCGTTTGTCTTTGTGTGGGCAATTTTGGAATAATCTTTTTAATATCATGGATAAAACCCATGTCCAGCATGCGGTCTGCTTCGTCTAATACAAAGTGGCTTACCATATTCAATTTCACAAAACCTTGTTGCATTAAGTCCAGCAAACGGCCAGGTGTGGCAATCAAAATATTCACCCCTTTGCGCAAGGCTTGTACTTGGCTATGTTGGTTGACCCCACCAAAAATTACGGTTGAGCTGATGTTCAGGTTTTCGCTGTAGAGGACAATGTTTTCATGGATTTGTATGGCTAGCTCACGTGTCGGTGCGAGTATTAAGGCCTTGGTACCACTGCGCGGACCAATTTTGGCCGCATCCAACATTTGTAATATAGGCAATGCAAAAGCCGCTGTTTTACCGGTTCCTGTTTGTGCGCAACCAAAGATGTCGCGTCCGGCTAGCAAATGGGGAATAGATTGTTCTTGGATGGGGGTGGCTTGGGTATAACCCATTTTATCGAGTGGGCCCAATAAGGGCTGTATCAAATTTAATTCTTTAAATGTCATTGTTGATTTTTAATGATTATAGTCTTCCGCATGGCATCGGCCACACAGATTTGAAAAAATACTCCAAAGAAAAATGTAAGGGAGAAGACTGAAATGTAAGCGGTAATAATTACAAGTACAGAGCGTACGTTCTTCTGAAAGAATAAGCAAAGATACGGTTTATTGTTTAGTAAAATCCCTTTGAATGCTAATTTGTGGTGTCTTACTCTTCGGGATGTAAGCTAGAGCCCCAAGGCTTAAAACGAAACCATAGCGTAATAGCCCCCAAAACCTAATCGGGAGATGTAAATTGTCAAATAATCCAATTAACGAATGAACTAAATGACTAATTTTGCGCCCTTATGTTACTTTCTTTACAAAATTTAAGTTTTTCATTCGGGGCACGCACTATGCTCGATGAAGTGAATTGGCAAATTGGCAACAACGAACGTATTGGATTGGTGGGTGTCAATGGTGCCGGAAAATCAACCGTATTGCGCATTATGACAGGTGCTTACTCACCCGAGAGCGGAACGG
>JAXITL010000090.1:0-5639 GCA_034680125.1 Chitinophagaceae bacterium | reverse complement strand
GTTCAAACATTCCAAGATTGGGAATGTTTGATCATTGACGATGGATCTACCGATAACAGTAGCGCAATTGCTGAAAAATATACCCTGAACGATAAGCGATTTCGCTACATCTACCAGGATAATCAAGGACTTGCTGCTTCTAGAAATAACGGAATGCTTCTTGCCAAAGGTCAGTACTATCAATTTTTGGATGCTGATGATAAAATTTGCGCTAACAAATTATCCGAGCAAGTCAGATTTCTAAATACCCATATTGATGTCGACATCGTTTATGGTGATTACGCTTATTTTGAAACAGAACAACCTCATTTGCGCTTTTCCTCAAAAAATAAAAAGGAGGACTTCTCCATCCATTACCCAACAGCTAAAGGCAATGCCATGCTCAGCCATTTGTTGGTTAATAATTTTACAGTTGTTTCTGCACCTTTGATTAGAAGCTCTATTGTAACCATTAAGGGTATACAGTTTGATACTTCTTATCAAACATTTGAAGATTGGAGATTTTGGATTGATTGTGCACTAGCCGATTGTAAATTTCAATACTGCTCATTGCCCGAAACCGAAACCTTGATACGATTTGGACACAGCAGTATGATGAGTGCATTAATCAAAATGAATTTGGGTGGTCAAAAAATCAGAAAATACCTTCAGCCCCATCTTAATGGGCTACAAAAGATTTATAACAGTTACCGATTGCTGAAACTTATAGCAAAGTATAATTATTTAAAGACCTTTGGACAATAAATGCAGCATACCCTAACTATTATACTCAATTGGAATAATCCCCAAGATACCATCCTTGTTGCGCAAGAAGTATTATCTCATCACAACAGCTCTGTTGTTTTGGTTGATAACAATTCTACCGACCAATCCCTTGTAGATATTCAAGCTCATTTCCAAAAGATGCACGAAGGGATTGTTTGGCAAGAAGAAGCATCTATTTCTATCCACAATACTGAGAAACCGGCATTGTATCTGGTATCCATGAAAGAAAATTATGGTTTTGCGAAAGCTATAAATAAAATCATAAAAGCCATTCCAAGCCATTCCTTTCAATTCGTTTGGTTGTTAAATAACGATGCTATTCCTGCTGCAAAAGCACTAGTTGCCTTAGAAACCGAAATGTTTCAAAACAGTCATCTTGGTTTTGCAGGCTCTGTCATTCTAGACTATCAGGAGCGCCAAAAAATTCAATGTTGTGGTGTCCAATATTTTCCCTTTATAGGAATTTCTAAATTAGTGCTCAAAAACCAACAATTTGATAGCCTGAATCCAGAAATGATTTCGAATGAGCGTATTGACTTTCAGCATGGAGCATCCTTACTTGTTCGGCTCGAGATTGTAGATAAAATTGGCTTGATGGATGAGCGTTTTTTCCTTTATTTTGAAGAACAGGATTGGCAAATTAGGGGTAAGAAATTGGGCTATGCTAACAAGTTGATTGCCGAAAGTTGTGTTTTTCATAAAGGAAGCATGAGTACTGAACATGCAAAGCACTTATTTTTCTTTTTTTATAACTCATCTGCAGTTGTGTATAGTTTGAAGCATAATAACCTAGTTCAAATTTTCTTTAGTTTTTTCGGAATACTACTCATCAGCTTAAAAAGGACAAAGCTAAAGGCTAAAAGTCTGCGCTGGGCCTTGAAAGGCATTGTAAATGGAATGAAAATATTTACAACTTCATGAAAACGATTACGCTATTTAATTATCCATTTATTGCAGATGCCAACATAGAAAATCTTGTTGCAGACATATTAATGAATGCAGCCCAAAAGAAACAGCTTATTGTTACCCCCAATGCCTATATACTGCAATTATTGGCCAAGCCAGAGCACAAGCCGTTACAAACATATGCGCAAAATGCAAGTTATGTTTTACCAGATGGCATACCCATTGTATGGCTTAGTAAGCTAAAAAACAAAAAGAATAGTCTATCTAATCGATTGACTGGTAGTGATTTGTTTCCTGCCTTGTGGAAAGCCATAAAAACACAAGGAATAAACGCCACATTTATTGTTGCTGACCAAAACATAGCCAAGGCTTTTACAGCAGAATACCCCGGAAAATGTAATGCAGTCATCCCTGATTTCTTTGCAGAAAGCAATGCCGCATACATAGAGCAAATTGCCAAAGAAACAATAGACAAGATAGAGGCAATCGGCAGTCGCTTTCTCTTTATAGGTATCAGCGATCCCAAACAATCTTTAATCAGTAAAAAAATCGATGAGCTGATTGACTTGGACAAGAAAGACATTTATTTTTCGACAGCACTTTTAGGGGCTTCATTTGAATTTTACCTTGGGAAGTCCAAGCGGGCACCTCAATGGATGCAGCAATGTGGTTTAGAATGGTTGTATCGCTTTGCTCTTGAACCCAAACGGTTATGGAGAAGGTATACTATAGATAATTTTAAATTTTTGATGCTCGCTCTCAAAGAGTTATAAAGCGCAAGCAACTATTAGTCCCAGGTAATTTTATGATCTGTATAGGGGTGTTCAGCAATTATTAATTTTTTGCCTCTATAAGCAGTAAAATCTATTGATATTGTATCCGAAAATCAACTGTTAGTAATTAAAAATTAATTACTTAAATAGTTTGTTTTTTTAAAAAGTTTATACGCTAAAGCGAAATACCCACTATATATTGCTTAAAAACAGAAATGTAAAACGTCGGTAACAAAATTTATCCTTAACTTCGCATAAATTTATTGATTTATTAATGATGCCCTAATTATTTAATTACATACGCAAAATATTCGAAGAGTTTTTTTTGATTCTACTATTCAAAAAAACACTACGCTCCATGAACTACACTTCACCACATATTGCCCACAAAACACAACCTGCATTGCAAATTAAAATGACCAATTATAAATTCCACATGATGGCCAAGCGCACGTTTGACATTGTGTTTTCTATATTGGTTATCCTACTTATTTTCCCGATTATATTTCCGATTGTTTTTATTTTTATTAAACTAGAAGGGAAAGGGTCTGTCTTTTTTATTCAAAAAAGAAATGGCTTGAATAATAAGGTTTTTGATTGCATTAAGTTTAGAACAATGGTTACCAATAGGCAAGCAGATATCCAAGCTGCTGTTACTAATGATGATAGAATCACCAAGGTTGGTCATTTTTTGCGCAATTCTAGTATTGATGAATTACCCCAATTTATTAATGTACTAAAAGGCGAAATGAGCGTTGTGGGGCCGCGTCCACACATGATTAGCGATAACGAAAAGTTTGATAAAATCGCTACCAATTATCAACAACGTCATCTTGTAAAACCAGGCATCACTGGCCTTGCACAAATCAATGGTTATAAAGGTCACGTCAATACTGTTCAAGATGTAAAGGCTAGAACAATAATTGATTTAAAATATGTCAATAACCAAAGTCTTTGGCTTGATATCAATATTATTGGGGGTACTATCAAGCTCATTATTGAAGATACCATTGCCCATTTACGCAATAAAAGAATTGAGCGACTAGCCAACAAAATTGCGGAAGAAGAAAACGAGTCTGAAGAAATAACCAATTGATTTTTAAATCCAAAGCGTAACAATTCTGTTACGCTTTTTTTTCTTTTAAAATAATAATCCAAAAAGCCTTTAGCTTTGGCTGCTAGAATAAAATAATTGACTAATTTACGGTGTCAAAAATTTGACGCGACAAACATATCTAAAAGCGAATGAACCTTTTTAAAAGACAATCCATACTTCCTCTTTTTGCACTCAGTCTAATTTTGCTCTTTTTTGCTTTACCGAGCAAGGCGCAAGTATATCTTGAAAAGTTTGGACAAAACAAAATACAGTACCGAAAATTTGCGTGGAAAGTTTTTGAAACCGACCATTTCAGGGTATTTCATTATGATCGCTCTGGGAAAGACCTTGCCCGATATGTAGCCGAACAAGCCGAAAATGACATTGCTGTAGCCCAGAAAAAAACAGGCCTTAAAATTGACGATAAATTCAACATCATTGTGTACAATGCCTATGATGATTATCGCCAATCCAATATAGGACGAAAGCATGATGTTCAGCAAATTCGCGCCACAGAAAGTGGCACTGTAGATTTACCCAACGATAAAATAGTTGTTTATTTTACGGGTATTCATACCGAATTGCGTGCGCAAATCACCAACGGCATTTCTAATATCCTTTTGGATAAAAAACTCAAATCGGGTAACCTCCAGAGCATGACAGTGAATTCTGTAAAATTGAATATCCCCGAATGGGTGCAAGATGGCTATGCACTGTACGCATCAGAGGGGTGGAGCGAGCAAACGGATAAAGCTTGGAAAAGTCTTGTGGAAGCCAATCCTCGGAAGAAATTTTATGACTTTACAGAAATAAAAGGACCCTTATCTGGTCAAGCATTTTGGAAATTTATTTCTGAAAAATATGGCCAAAATCAAACAAGGGATTTGATGGGTTTAATGAAAGAGAAAGGCAACATGAACAAAGCTTTGCGCAAGCAATTAAACATGAATGTTGTGACAACTTTTGATTCTTGCTTATTGTTTTTTAAAAATGCATTTGCACGGGATGCTCAGAATAAAGAATTGCGTGATACAAAAACAGCTACTCTAAAAGTAAAATTGCCTAAGGACAACAGTATTATCCGAAATGTACGTGTATCGCCAAGAGGTGCAGATGTATCCTATGTAAAATGGAAAGACGGCGAATTTAAGGTTTGTCTCAAGCACACTATTGGCGAACAACAAGAATCAGTAATCTTAGAAGGAGGAGAAAAAAACTACAACGAAGAAGCCGACCCTAATTATCCCTTAATGGCTTGGAGCAATACAGGTTATAAATTGGCTATTTTGTATAAAAAAGGGCCTGGCATGCGTTTGCGCATTTATGATGCTACGAAAGGGAGAATGTTTACCTATGTTGTGCCTAATAACCGCTTTGATAGAGCATTAGGAATGGCCATTGACGAAGAGCAAAATGGTATTATTCTTTCAGCAATTCGTAAAAGCCAAACCGATTTGTACTATTTCAGTATCAAAGGAGCAAAAATGCGCAACCTTACCAATGATGTTTGGGATGATGTGCAACCAGCCTATGTAACTGGTGGTCAAAAAAGAGGCATCATGTTTCTTTCCAACCGTCCCCAAGCCAATATGGTGGTACCTTCTGCCGTCAACGAATTACCCACAGGGCCTATGAATGTGTTTTTCTACAACAGCACTACCAAAAGCCCTACATTATTTAAGTGCTCGAATGTTGATAGCAATACTACAGTCACACAACCGATTCAATATGGCCCTGATAACTTTGCCTATATAAGCGACGCTAAGGGCGTTAAAAATCAATATGTAGTAGTATTTGGTCGTGATCGCTTCAACAAAGATTCGGCCTATTGGGTAGCCACTACCAATTTGGCACATAGTCTTAATAGCCACCAATACAATCCAGCTGGTAATCTTGTTGCCGAGGTTGTCGATCAGGATGGATATTATAATGTCTATATCCAATCATTTGTGCAGCCCTCCAAAAATTTTGGAGGTAAATCAGTACAAGAGGCCATTCTTGTAGAGGATGATGCCGAAAAACTAGGGATTGCACCTAATGTGCTCATCCAAAAAAAGGGAAAGGGTACATCGGCAAAAAAGCTATTGAATAATAATGCT
>JAXITL010000089.1:0-5762 GCA_034680125.1 Chitinophagaceae bacterium | reverse complement strand
GTCATCACTATTAAAAGTTCGGTGTACAAATTGTATTTTTTTTAACTGTTGCTTGGAAGCATTCATTACAAAATCAAATGGGCTTTCACCCATATCATCCATTAATTTATTGGCATTTTGAATGATACTTTTACGGTTACCCCATGCAATGGTTGCAGCGAGAAACCCCGAAATTTCAATATCTTCCTTTGAACTGAATCTATGTGGTATCGAGATAGGGTCAAGCTCAATAAAGGAAACCCTATTGAACTCATCAACCTTTTCATCTAAAAATGTTTTTATGTTATTTATCTCCGAGGCATCTTGCATTGTTTGCGAAGGTAATATTATTAAAAACTATACTACCTCCTTAATTACCCGTATCAACATATTTAACCTTTTACAAGCCGATTTCCGTGCAGGAGTGGCTATATGTTTCTTAGTCCGCTCTGGAAAATCCTCGAGGCTAAAAAAGTAATTGTGGAAATGAACCAAAGCTTGCTCTGTATTGAGCTCAGTATATTTTTGCTGAGGCACAAAGGCGTCTTCCAGGCTATGGTATTGGCTATAATGAAATTTGAAAAAGGCCATACAGTAAAAGAGATCGGTAGCATTAAAGGTGCGGTGCGCAAATGACAGCATCTTTTTTAAATCCGTATCCTCGTGACGCAGCATAAATTCATGCGGAGCTTCGTCCATCCAAGCCATCAATTTGTTGGTACTATTGATGATGCTGGTGCGGTTTCCCCAAGCCAATATGGCCGCAAAAAAACCAGCAATTTCTATATCTTGCCGTTTCGCAAATCGGTGTGGAATCACAATCGGATCTTTGGCTATAAAAGCCACTTGATTGTATTGTGCCGCCTTTTGATGGAGCAGATTTTTGAGTGCAGTATCCAAAATTAGTAGAGCGTAATGAATGAAGTAGTATCTTTTAAAATCTTATTCGCCCCAAACTCAGCCACAATTTCAAATTGAATTGGAGCCATTGCTGCATCGGGCATTTTATCTAGGTATAATTGCAGCGTTCGATAAGGTGAATAGCTTATAGAGACAAGCTCTGCAATCGCTTCTGCAATCGTGATTTTCGAAATCTTAGCAGATGGCTTGGCTTGCTTAAGCAACTTGAAATATTCACTTATCTCTGAACCTGCGAGATGACTTGCATCAAAATCTTTTAAAGTGAAAATACGGATACTTTTTAGAGTATCTCTTGGCGAGTAATAATCTGGACCGCACTTACAGGCATATGCTGACGAAATCAATCCTTTAAATGCAAACTGTGCATAAACCGTTTCCTTTGTGTCAAATTGGATGTTCAATCCATAGTTCATTCTTGGAGCAGAATCTTTAAGGACCACAGTATAGCTAAACGCAGTATCCCCCACAATTTCGAATTGTATAGGCTGCGCAACAATACCCTCGCTTGTATAAAAGCGTGTTCTTTCTGGCGCACAATGGCAGCAGGCATTTACCAGTAGCAGCAAATAATAAAAGACAGCCATCAGCGCACATTTGCGCCATAGTTTTTTCATAACAATTATTGGAGAAATACGGGTTTGCTTTGGGCACTAATTGTTGTTCCGTTGCTATGCTTGATTCTGATTTCAAACATTACCGTATCGCTTATGTTTTTTGGATTTGTAAAATACAATTCTCTAATTGCTTTACCGTTCCAATCTATGGGAAATAAACTGCCCCTTTGTATGTTGTAAAAATCAAGATTGTTATAAACAAGTGAACCCATTGAGTTCACTCCAACTATTTTAAAATAGTCGGTAACATCGCTTCCTGCGAGGTGTGAATCATCTAAATTTCGCAAGGTTATAATGGAAATTTTATCAAAAGTATCTTTAGAAAACGGCTCTCCAATCACACAATCACACGCATAAACAGCATTAATAAACCCATTGTTTTTTTTGGTGCATTTATTTAGTGCCAATTCATAATTTATCAAGGCACCTAATCCATATTGGTTTCGTTCAACGCTGTCTATATTAAGTTCATAGATGATGTAATTTTTAGCCTCGACAAATGAAAAACGAAGATTTTGAACGGCTATTTCTTTGTATTTAAATTCTTTGCTTTCAATATTCTTGCAATTACAATTCACACAGCCAATTATAGCCACGACATAATATACAAGTGCAATCACTAAACTTTTTTGAATAATTTTTTTCATGCGTTTTGTTTTCATCAAGCTTAAAAAAAATCCTGCTCAAATATACTGAGCAGGATTTTTAAAATAGTATTGTAATTTTTATTTCATTGCCGCAAATACTATGCTAGAACAAACCTTTAAATAGAGATTTTAAAAAATTATTTTAATGGCACTTTAAAAGAACCCGTAGAAGCATAATCATTAAAGGAAATAGGTGAGGTGCTGGTTACAGAAACAATACCTGTAAAAGTACCCTCACAATAGTCATTTACAGCACTAGGGAAATGTGTGATAGTGACAGTTAAGTTAGAACTAGAGTAGATTGTATTACCATTCATTAATGATAAAGTACAATTAGTATTAGTCCCTAAACGAAAGTTTGACCCCTTTGGCGAATTAATAAAAAAACCTGAATACGTTTTACCATCTTCCGGGCTAGTAAAGCCTAATGATATCTGGTCATTATTTGTTTGTTTAGTGAGCATCCAATTTGTAATAGATGTTAATGAAATTGATTTACTCCTGCCCAATTCCTTACCATTACATGAAAATGTTGAATAAACATCCATCGAACTACTTGATGATGGTTTTTTTGTACAAGCAGATAACAATAATACTAGTAATAGTATGGGTAGCTTAACAATTAAATTCTTCATTTTGAATTTTAAATTTTTATAAAAAATTGAATGGGAAATTACTTTTTATCTATTTGCAGCAGCAGTATCCACACTATTTGCTTCTATTGCTGGAGCGCCCATTTCATTCTTTGCTGCGCAATCGGCACAAGTACAATCAGCAGCACCTTTACAAGTAGCTGATTCTGCACAATCCGATTTGCCTTCGCAACAAGCAGCCTCTTTGGCACCGTTCATTACGGCATCACATTCCTCTTGTGTGCAACCTGCTTCTTTGCAGGCGGTCATCATCATGCCTAATTTTGCCTTTCTGTGCTCTTGGATATTTTTTGCAAACATGCCACTCAAAGTTGGCGCAATAACCAAAGAAACAATTGACATCAATTTGATCAAGATGTTCATTGAAGGGCCAGATGTATCTTTAAAGGGATCACCCACTGTATCACCCGTTACAGATGCTTTGTGTGGTTCTGATTTTTTGTAGTATGTCTCCCCATTGATATCTACACCTTTCTCAAAAGATTTTTTCGCATTATCCCAAGCGCCACCGGCGTTGTTTTGGAACATTCCCATCAATACACCACTTACGGTTGCACCGGCTAAGAAACCTCCTAAAACTTCTGGGCCTAAAAGAAAACCAATTACCAATGGAGAAACGATAGCGATAGCTCCAGGTAACATCATTTTTTTGATTGATGCTTCTGTAGAAATAGCTACACACTTGTCATATTGAGGTTTTCCGGTACCTTCCATAATGCCTGGAATTTCGCGGAACTGACGACGAACTTCTTCAACCATAGCCATTGCAGCCTCACCCACGGCACGAATAGCCAATGAAGAGAAGATGAATGGAATCATCGCACCAACAAATAAACCAGCCAATACATCGGCTCTGTAAATATCAATACCATCAATACCCGCGATACCAACGAAGGCAGCGAATAAAGCCAAAGCGGTCAATGCTGCGGAAGCAATCGCAAAACCTTTACCCGTTGCGGCAGTGGTGTTACCCACAGCATCCAAAATATCTGTTTTTTCACGAACATCTGCAGGCAATTCACTCATTTCGGCAATACCACCAGCGTTATCGGCAATCGGACCGAAAGCATCAATAGCCAATTGCATAGCCGTCGTGGCCATCATACCTGCAGCGGCAATAGCCACACCGTATAAACCGGCAAAATGATAAGAACCATAAATACCAGCAGCCAAAACCAAAATTGGAAGGAAAGTAGATTCCATACCCATAGCCAAACCACCAATGATGTTGGTAGCATGTCCTGTAGCTGATTGTTTAACAATGCTCATTACAGGACGTTTGCCCATAGCTGTGTAGTATTCAGTAATGATACTCATCAATGTGCCTACAGCCAAACCAACTAAAATAGAGAAGAAAACATCCATGCTCGTGAATTCAAATCCACGTAGCGTCATGGTGGCTGGTAAAATATGTATAGCTAAAAAGTAACAAGCAATGGCTGTCAAGACAATCGAACCATAGTTACCCATATTCAAGGCGTTTTGCACTTTAGCAGTACTCAAACCTGCACTTTCAGAAATACGAACAAAGAAGGTTCCGATGATAGAAAGGATAATACCTACACCAGCAATCAACATCGGTAATAAAATCGGAGCAAAACCGAGGAAGTTGTCGCCTGTTAAACTTAATGTTTCACGACCCAATACCATTGTAGCCAATACGGTAGCCACATAAGAACCGAACAAATCGGCACCCATACCTGCCACGTCACCAACGTTATCACCTACGTTATCCGCAATGGTTGCAGGATTACGAGGATCATCTTCAGGAATTCCAGCTTCTACTTTACCAACCAAGTCAGCACCCACATCGGCAGCTTTGGTATAAATACCACCACCTACACGAGCAAACAAAGCAATACTTTCAGCACCCAAAGAAAAACCAGTCAATACTTCAATCACCAATTTCATTTCGTGGCTATCAACAGCAGCTGTTGGTGCAAAAGCCATTTTCAAAACGATGAATAAGGAACCCAAGCCCAAAACGGCCAATCCAGCAACACCCATACCCATTACCGATCCGCCGGTGAAAGACACTTTCAATGCTTTGGCCAATGAAGTACGAGCCGCTTCGGCAGTACGCACATTGGATTTGGTAGCAATACGCATACCCAAGAAACCGGCCAATGCACTAAAGAAAGCACCTACAATAAATGCTAAGGCAATCGTCCAGTGACTATTTTCATCACTCATACCCATAAAACCCAACAACAATGCTGCAATCACTACGAAGTAGCCCATCACTTTGTATTCTGCCTTCAAGAAAGCCATAGCGCCATCGGCAATATAGCCGGCGATTTCTGTCATACGTGCATTGCCCGAAGCTTGTTTGCTTACCCAAGCACTTTGAATAAAAGTGTATAGTAATGCTACAACACCAAATACGGGTACGAGATAAAATAATTGATCCATAAACGAGTTAAATTGTTAAAAAATATTTTTTGTAAGGTGTGCAAAAGTAGTGGCTTTCGGCACAAAAAACAAGTGAAAATTGAAATTACCTAAAGAATAAAACAAGAAGAATTGACAAGATAGCTTCGTAAAAGGCAGCAATGAGCCTTCTATAAAACGAAAATTCCCTCGAAAAGATCGAGGGAATTTTTGAAAAAAATAGTGTACCCCTAGTAAAATCTAATGTTGAGGTCTCTAGTAATACTGTTCGAGCGAAGAGAATCCATGGTGATGCTACCAATACCCATTTTTTTCTGAATATAGGAGCGCGTAGAAAATAGGCCCAAAACATCTTTACCTTGTATATTGGTGTAGAAGGGGCGAATTTCATTGGCGGTAATGCCTCCTTTGTTGGTATTAAGATCTTTATACTTCAAGTATTCTGTGCCCGCAACGTACAAAAGCATGTCGCAAGAGTCCATATAGCGGTATTGATCAGCACTGGCAGGTAATCCCATCGTGCCTTTTAGGAAATCGTAAATATTTTTGTTTTGAGT
>JAXITL010000088.1:0-5874 GCA_034680125.1 Chitinophagaceae bacterium | reverse complement strand
GCTTATGCAAGGGCAGCGGTATTGGCCATTGTTTTTTCCTTTACGATTTTAGTGGCTATTAAGTGGAAATTGGTGAATTATATCATGCCCATTTTTTACGCTTTCATTTTATTTATTGTAGCCTACGCGGCCAACAAAAACACCTTTATCGATTATCGTCCAGACTATACGCGTACTTATATGCGTAAGAACTTTAAAGACCATATTATAGCTACTTTCAAAGGCCAGGATTTGAGTTCGATGGAACGTGTGTATCGCTGGATTGGGGCCATCAGAATGAGTACAGATGAGCCTTTACTGGGATATGGGCCCAACTCCTTTTATTATTATTACAAGCCCTATACGGTCACTTCCTTTGTAACTTATGTAAGTCGTAACCCCGAAAAATCTACCACACACAATTACTTTTTGTTGATGTTGGTTGAACAAGGAATTCCAGCCATGATCCTCTATGGCCTATTGGTTTTCGCCTTTTTTGCCCAGGCACAAAAAGTATATCATCGCTTCAAAGATAAGTTTTACCGTTCCTGCACCATGGCATTGGCCATGGTTTTTGCCGCTTCTTTTGTCAATAATTTCTTTTCAGAACTGATAGAAACCCATAAAATCGGGGCTATTTTCTACCTCTCTATTTCTTTACTTATTGTATTGGATTACAAGAGCCGCCAAGAACAGGAGGACAGCAAAATTTCAATTAACTAAATATCAAGCATTTAAAACCTTTGCATTTTCTTGCAAAATTTAATATTAATTAATTGTTACCATTTCATAACTTTAGATTACACAGTACAAAAGTGTTTTCAAAGTGAACATCCGAAATGGCCTATTATTCTTGATTTTTTTCTGCTTCAGCATTAGGCAGGTCAATGCTGACAGGAAACAAATAGGCTTTGATTACTATGGCGATACACTGCGATTCAATATCGATAGTTTTCAAACTATTCTTTTTGACCCCAAAAATGTAAACGAAGAAACGATTACTGCTTTCTTTGTTCAAGCCCAAAGTTTGCATTATCGCCCTTTGGTTAACCACCTTCTTTATTACAAAGGCAAAAACAAATTAGATGATTGGTTTTATTACCAACTCATCCGCAAAACAGCACAGCAGATTTGCCCTAAACAAGAGAATTTTGAATTGTATACCTTATACAAATGGTTTTTATTATACCAATCTGGATACGATGCACAGCTGGCCATTTGTGGCAACAAACTACTTTTTTATGTGCATAGCGAAGACAATATTTATGACATTCCCTTTTACAAAAAAGACAACAAACAATATGTATGCCTCAATTACCACGATTATGACAGTAAAATAGACTTTAAAACCTTATCCTTTTATTCGATAGATATACCTACACTTGAAGCAAGCAAAAGCTTCTCTTACCGTGTAACCAAAATGCCCGATTTTGATCAAGAAGCTTATGATGAAAAGGATTTGAAGTTTAACTACGATAATAAAAATTATACGTTCAAAGTAATGGTTAACCCTGAGGTTCACAACATCTTTGTGAATTATCCAGTGGTAGATTATGAAGCGTATTTCAATATTCCGATGAGCAATCGTACCTACAATTCGCTCATCCCAGAGCTCAAAAAAGCGGTGAAAGACATGAGCCAAAAGAAAGGCGTTGATTATTTGATGCGCTTTGCCCGCGATGCTTTTGCTTATCAAAATGATCAAACCAATTTTGGGAAAGAAAAGAGATTATCACCGGAGCAAACTTTATGGTACAGCAATAGTGATTGCGACGATCGTGCAGCTTTGTTTTATAATTTGGTGAAGGAAATTTACGACCTACCCATGATTGTATTACTCTATCCCAAACACCTTACCATTGCCGTACAATTTGAAAAATCAAGTGGCAAACCGATAGTCTATAAAGACAAAAAATACTACGTGTGCGAGCCTACCCCACAATCCAAAGACCTATCCATTGGGGAGATTGACCCTAAATTGCGCCATACACCTTATGAAATTGCTTTTGAGTACAGTCCTTCTAGGTGATCTATTATCTTGCAACAACAATTTTTTGAATGAAGGTGCCCCGTTGCGAACGGATGAAGGCAACATATATTCCATTGGTTAAGCTTGCAGGTAAATCTACACGTATTTGATCGAGTTTACTCCTCATCACCGTTTGTCCACACAAGTTACGCAGCTCCAAAACATCTTCGGCCAAGGCACCATTGATGATTAAATAATCTTGTGAAGGATTGGGTGAAATGTTGATATGGCTTATCTTTTGTTCATTGATATTGTTGGGCAACAAAACTACATTTTTACAAAAGGTATCTCTACAAACCAAACCTGTACTGCGGTAGGCTGTTACATACAGACAAACCCTAAAAGTACCTGATGCCGAAAAATAATGAAATGGATTTACAAGGGAGGATGTATCTGCTGTACCAGAAATCGGGTCTCCAAAAGACCATCTCCAAGCCAGTGAATCCTCCTTATTTTTAAGTGTAGAATCCCTGAAATAAACGCCATAGCCTTTACCTAAAGAGTCTTTAAATTTTGCATCCACCATACCACAAGGTTTTACATTACCTGCAAAAGCGATGTCTGAAACCAAAATGGCACCACTATCTTGCTTGTTAAACAAAAACCGAACATGCTTTATTTTAGATTGGTCAATTCCTTTGAATTTGATTAAGGGTATTTTTACGGTATTGAACATTGTTTTAGGCAATACATTGGTTTGTGTACCAGGCTGGAAAAACAATGCACCAGAAAATTGACTAACAGGCAAGCTGCTGGATTTGCCATTAGAATCAACTAATTGTACCGAAAAATCTAAATCGCGGCCCACGGGTTTCGTATCTCTGTAGTTGACGGTAGTCCTAAAGCTCAAGCTTTGGTACATTGTAGTATTTTGAAAAGCAAGAGGGATCTCATTTTGGTAGTAATCGGTATCGTGATCCCATCGCAAAGACATTTGCGCCAAACCCTTTATGGTAGGTGTGCCACGATGGGGCTCTTTGGCAATAGCAGTACTTAAACTACACAATGGAATTGTCAATCCACCACCACAAATACTGGGACTAATAAGCCCTATACTACTAACGGCCCCACCCAAAGTATTGATGCTAATATTGGTAGCAGTATCAATCCTATTAACATCTTTTCGTTTGTTTTTACCAGGATGATAAGAAAGGTAAACCTGAGTGGTATCCAATTTTGAAGAAGCCGGCGGGTAAATGTCATCTACCTCTAAAATAGGAGCAAATGAAGTATCTCCGCCAACATGCATTCTAAAAAACGCAGCAGCATAGGCATTAAAAGCCGCTTTTTGTTTCATAGTATCCAGTCGACCATTACCCGTTCTATTGGCACTACAAAAAGGATCGGTAGTAGAAAACCAATCATCGGAAGTGCCAGCGATATAAGAACCGGGCGTCCAAACAGTATTGAAAAAATTGTGATTTGCCCCCATCATCAACAAATTATATTTAGGCGCAGTATCGGCAATGTCATTGTAACGGACATCATCATAAAAATGTACCCCTTGCAAATCAGAAACATCACCATCACAATAAGGTGCTATGTTGAGCAATGGAATTCCATTTAATTTTTTACGATAAAAATCAACGGGAGCCAAAGTCAAAACGGCTTTGATACCATAAGGACTACCCAAAGAACGATTGAGTAAAGCATTATAAACAACACCTTCTCCTCCACGCGAATGACCCATTGTACCAACGCGTGCCATATCCAATTTGCCGACAAACTTTGTACCAAAGGGTGCACCACCTGTAGTATTATAGCCCTTCCAAATATCGAGGTGCTTTTGAACCAATTGCCCGCGGGCATTCATGCCTCGATCACTTAAAGCTGCATCTGCAGCATTAATAGCATTTGCAGAAATTGAAATAACGATATAACCATGACTGGCCATCGTCCGTGCAAAATAATCGTATCCATCAAAGCTAATGATACTTTGAAAGCCGGCAGCGGGTGGCCAAGAAAGCGATGTCGTACCGGGGGCGGAGGTTCTATAAGTGGTAACATGCCTTCCGTGCAGTAAAACAATAACCGGAAATGGTCCACCAACAAGGCTTGAGGGATAATGTACGGACCCACGGAGTTCTACAAAATTGGGGAAACTATCTGGCTTATAAGCCAAGTCGCCAAGGTCGAAGGTATCTTTAGTAACCGTATAGCTACCACCAATACCCGGATCGGGTGTGCCCTGCGCATGCGTATTGTTATAAAAAAAGGAGCACAACAATAAGGCTATGCAAGATATTAGTGACTTAATAGGGAACATAAATATTTGTTTATGGAGGGTAAAAGGCAGCTTGTTTGATGAACTGATTACAACTGAAAAAAGTCTTAATCATCGAACATGAATAAACGACAGAAGCTTTTTTATTGCATGAGCCGATGGATTATTTCTTCAACAGTTTAGTACCGAAAACACCTAAATATTTTACAGCATGGGGATTGTCGGCACAGAGCCTTTGTAAGTCTTGATCAGTACTATTGGGCGCCAACAGAGCTCCATAGCTGAGGTACATTTTTTCCCCTTCAAGTAATTGGGCATAATCGCTCAGGGGAATCAGGTAACTTAACTTACCCTTGCTGTCTACATCAGTTTGGCGGTATTGGTCAAAAACAGTGTTGCCAATGTGTAACATGAAAACATTACCTCCAACGTAAAAAGCCTCTGAAGACTCTATTGTAAACTCTATTGTTTGACTTTTTTGTACAACGGTACTTATGCGCGCATGAGGCACAGCTTGTGCATAGGTACTTAAAGTTGAAAGGGAAAACAATACAGTAAAAAAAGCAGATAGGGCGCCCTTAATATTCATGGAATTTTAATTTGCACAAATATATCTTTGAAATGAATTGCTTGTACCTACAGGAGCAAAGAATCTTTCCGCAAGCATTACAATTCGGCCAACTCACGGGCATTGTTCAATGCAGCCTCACTGGGTTGCTCTCCACCAATCATTTTGGCAATGGCTATAATTTTTTCTTCAGGTGCTAGAACCCGTATTTGCGTATTGATTTTTCCTTCTTTGCCTTGCTCTTTATAAACATAAAAATGGGTAGAGCCTTTGGCGGCAACCTGTGGCTGATGCGTGATACAAATCACCTGATGGTACTGAGCCAAGTCTTTGAGCAATGCCCCAACTTTACGTGCAGCCTCACCTGAAATTCCGGTATCTACTTCGTCAAAAATCAATGTGGGTAAGTGAATGGCACGTGCAATTAACGATTTAATGCACAAAGCTATTCTGCTCATTTCGCCACCCGAAGCCGCTTTATAAACAGGCTGAAAATGTCCACTTTTGTTGGCATCTAGCTGAAAAGAAATGTCATCCAAACCATTGACATTTGGCTTGGCTAGTTGCGAAATACCAATAATAAACTGAGCATTGGGCATGCCCACTTCGGCTAACAATGTTGTTACCTGCTCCGCTATTGCAGGGGCAATTTTTTGACGCGATGCAGAAAGCTGCGAACCAGTTTTTTGCAAAGATTCGTTCAATTCAATTTTTCTTTTTTCGAGCCCATCAATTTCTTCATGAAGATTGAGCGTAGCTTTCAGCTCTTGCCCTAGGCTTTCAAAAATATCAATCAGTTCATTGGTGCTTTGTACAGCATGCTTTTTTTGCAATTTTATTCCGGCATCCATGCGCTCTTCGAGCCGGGCCATCTGTTCAGGATTGAGGCTAATTTTTCCTTCTGCATTTTCTAATTCACTCGCTATATCTTTCGCCTCGGCATAAATAGAATTTAAGCGCTCCTGCAATAATTGCGCCTCGGGAAAGACATCGGCAATACTTTGTAATTGTTGCGCTTGACGGCGAATTTCGTTGGCTAAAGGCATGTCACCTTCATCGAGCACATATCGCGCT
>JAXITL010000087.1:0-6133 GCA_034680125.1 Chitinophagaceae bacterium | reverse complement strand
CAAGAATTATAGAAGCCGAACCCCATTTGCCCGAAAGAAACCCTCCTATTCGTTTCCGCAAAAACATACCCACAAGTTGGCTGGCACTTACACTTTGCGAAGGCAAAAACAGACAAGTACGTAAGATGACTGCTGCTGTTGGCTTTCCAACTTTGCGCCTAGTAAGATATAGCATTGGAGCCTTCAATATCGATGGATGGGACGCCGGGCATATTGAAGAACTGGATGAACAAAAAATCTTTTCGCTTTTCCAAAAGACTGAATTATCCTCTTAAATACTGGACCGATTAGGCCTTGAAATAAAAAAGCAAGACCATCAAAAAACAATACGATTGTGTTGGAACAAGCAAAACAGCTGCTGGCTTCAAAAACAAAAGAAAAATGACTAGTGCAGTCAAAATGAGCTTTACTTATTGTCTAGGAATCTACCCCATATGCCTCAAGCAACAACAAACTAAAAAACAATCTTTAGTCAATTGGCTATTTCAAAATAAAAAACCCAACTATTTGTGCTTGGGTTGCTTATTTTTGCAGATATATTTCGCACTGCATTTTATGTTTAATCTTATTCTCTTTGGCCCTCCGGGCAGTGGCAAAGGCACACAATCTGCCCATCTATTGAACAAGTACAAATTACAACACATCTCTACGGGCGATTTGCTTCGTGACGAAGTGAGCCGCAAAACGGCCCTTGGCTTGGAAGCAAAAAAATCAATGGATGAAGGTGCGCTGGTTCCCGACGAGGTGGTCATTGGAATGATCAGTAGTAAAATTGACGAAAACCCATCTGTTAGAGGATTTATTTTTGATGGCTTCCCACGCACCAAACAACAAGCCATAGCTCTTGACCAATTACTAGATGCTAAAAAAGCACCTATCAATTTGGTTTTAGCCTTAGAAGTACCTGATGTAGAATTAACCAAACGCATCTTGAATCGCGCCTTGACATCAGGCAGGGCTGACGATACAGAGGAAGTAATCAAAAAACGTGTTGAAGAATACCGTGCCAAAACCGAAGTTGTAGCTTCTTATTATGAAGAGGCCAATAAGGTTAAACGCATTAATGGTGAAGGCAGTGTAGCAGAAATTTTTGCGCTACTGTCTGCCGAAATCGATCCTATCATTTTACCTGAATAAAAACGATTAGTGGAAAAAGCAAACTTTGTTGATTATATCCGTGTCTATTGTAAATCTGGCCACGGCGGGGCTGGTTGTTCGCATTTTGCGCGTACCAAGTACAATGCCCAAGCCGGTGTAGATGGTGGTGATGGCGGTCGCGGGGCACATGTAATCCTCAGAGGCAATGCTCAATTATGGACACTCTTACATCTACGCTATCATAAAAATGTTTTAGCAGAAGATGGCCAACGTGGCAGCAAAAGCAATATGACAGGCAGCGACGGGAAGGATATTTATATTGATGTACCACTGGGTACTATCGCATACGACGAAGAAACTGGAGAAATAGAAGCCGAAGTTTTAGAACATGGCCAGGAAATAGTTTGGCTGAAAGGTGGACGCGGAGGACTAGGCAATGCCAATTTTGCCACCCCAACAAACCAAGCACCCGACTATGCGCAACCGGGCGAACCCGGCATCGAGGGATGGAAATATTTAGAGCTGAAAGTACTGGCAGACGTAGGTCTTGTTGGTTTTCCGAATGCCGGTAAAAGCACTTTATTGTCTACCATTAGCGCTGCTAAACCAAAAGTTGCAGACTATGCCTTTACTACCCTAACACCCCAACTTGGTATTGTACCTTATCGTGATGATAAGTCTTTTTGCATGGCCGATTTGCCAGGCATTATCGAAGGGGCTGCTGAAGGAAAAGGCCTAGGCCATCGCTTTTTGCGACATATAGAACGCAATTCTGTATTGCTTTTTATGATACCGGCAGATTGTTCAGACCATCAAGAGCAATTCAATATTTTACTCAACGAACTACAAGAATTCAACCCCGACTTGCTCGATAAAACCATCATCCTTGCCATTTCGAAAAGCGACATGCTGGATGATGAATTGCAAAGTGAAATAGCTAAAACTTTACCCGAAGGTATTCCACACTATTTTATCTCGTCGGCCAGTGGCAAAGGGATAGTTGAATTGAAAGATGCGCTATGGGCATCGCTAAATGCTTAGTAGGTCAATACTATCGGCATTTACAATAATCAGGTATTTCTTTGATTTGAGTCTGTACCCATAGCTTGTTAGCCATAACTATCTAAATCTTTTCAGCGCTTTTTTGCGCCAATCATAGGCTCAGATTATAGCTATATTCAAAAGGGTTAATGCCTAATACAGGGAAATATGTAGTACCCAATTACACCAAAGAGAAAAAGGTTTTGCCCGATTTATTCTAGTATTTAGCAAGGCAATTTTGCCTTGAATTGAACTGGGGAGATTGGTGCCTTTAGAAAGTTTGAATCTTACATCCACTTCACCTTCTCACTCATTGGAATATTGCGCAACCCTTCCTTAGCAGGCATATCTGCGTAACCAAGATACAATGTACCTAGAACCTGATCTTGTTCGCCGAGTTGTACATAATCCTTCATTTCATTGTGCAACACGATTCCACCAGTTCCCCAATAAGTGGCAATACCAAGGCTTTGGGCACCTAATAAAATATTTTGAATGGCGGCAGCAGTGGCAGCAATTTCTTCAATAACAGGAATTTTAGGCAAATGGCCGCGCCGCATCGCCACCAAAATGATATGAGAGGAACTATCCCCCATTTTGCTCAACTTCTGAAAAACATCATCGGTTGATTTTTCAGGATGTGCTGCACGATGCATGGCTGCATGATCAGTACAAAATTGTTTGACCTTTTCCTGTGCAAATACAAAAAAACGCCAAGGCTCGGTACGACCATGTGTTGGCGCCCAATCGGCCAAGCTGAGCAATTGAATGACTATATCATCCTCAATAAGCTTGCCATTCATTTGTTGCGGCTTTATGGTACGGCGCTGGCTAATGATGTCCGATAATTCACTGAATTTGTGCTGCATTGTTTCAAATAATTAAATAAGGAATGCTGAAATCATGAAAAGTGCACTTTTAATTTGAGGGCAGGCTTTTCGATATAATTCCATGAAAAGTAGGCAATGCAAATAGTTATTAGAGCGGACAAAAGACAGAGCTCTAGACCGCTAAATGTATAAAAAGACATCAAAATTTGTTGCACAGGAAAGCCGAACAAATAAATAGCATAGGATAAATCCCCTATAATTTGATTGATACCTGCAATGTATGGACTAGACATTAAACCAAAAGAAATAATCAATAATGGGAGTATAATGTATTGGGTATAAGAAAACACACCAAAATAAATGGATACAATACCCAATACCAACGAAGCAACAGCTAAATGCTTCTTGAATAAAAATTCCTTGATGCTGAAAGCAGCCAATAAAGAACCGGACAGAAACAACAAGCCGAAATCCAATATTTTTTTAAGATCAAAACCAGTAGGCGATAACCAAATTTCAGAAACAACTCTGGTTTGATTTAGTTTAAAAAGTATCCAAGCACCGCACAACAAAAGTGAAAGTTTTAATAGCTTTGGATAAGCCCTTAAAAGGAAACCAAGCGATAAAACAACATAGAAAAGAAACTCGTAAGGAATTGTCCAGATGGACCCATTAATTGCGCCAGGGTAAATATTCTTCTCGAAAACACCTGATATAGTATATTGAATGGGAAGATAAAGCGGGGGTTTTGATAAATATAAGACCAGGAATCTTTGCTTGTCACATATTGACCGTACTGTTGATGGGTTAAAAAAAGACCAATGAGAAAGCCAAATATCAAAACAACTATATAGGCTGGGAAAATCCTCAAAAATCTCTTGCCAAAATAATCTAACCAGTTTTTACTTCTGATCAAGCTTTCAAAAATGAGATAACCACTAATAATAAAAAAGCCTTTCAGGCCAATATTGGAGAAATTAGTTTGGCCATTGGTAAGAGAATTTAGACCATCATTATTTTCGCCCGACAAAACATAAGAATGCGTTATTAATACAAACAGAGCAAAACACAATCTTAGAAAATCAAAATTATTCTTGTGCATAAATTTGGGTTAACCACAAAAATACAACTATGATCTCTTATTTGGATATTTATACCAAACCTTTATCCATAGGCACTTGTAGGGCCTTTATGTTATAATTGAGCCATTTTTTTTCAGACGCCTTCAACAAATAATTGTAAAGGATAGCTTTCCTGAAACAACAACAGGTGCCCAGCGCAGAACTCCTTTTGAGCTCTGTTGAAAAAGGTAAAATGCGATTAGAGAAAGTGAGCGAGGGACAATTCAATTGTTATGGTATGCCCTGACAGCTTATTTAGTTTCCTTGGTATAACTAGTCTGTAGACAATTGCTTACCTTTCCTTTATATCACCATAAAAATGGACGCAATGACCAAAAATAAACTAAGCTTAATTCAGCAATTCGAGCAGTACTCAAAAATGGTAACCAAAGCCACGGGCAAGCCATTCGCTTTTTTAACCGCCTTTTTAGTAATTGTAGTCTGGGCCTTTTTGGGGCCCCTTTTTGATTTTTCGGATACTTGGCAATTGGTGATCAATACAGGTACTACCATCATCACTTTCCTGATGGTTTTTGTGATTCAACAATCACAAAATAAAGACACTATGGCCATACAGTTAAAACTAAATGAACTGATAGCCTCTAGTAAAACCGCGAGCAATAGACTGGTAGATATTGAAGATCTGAGCGAGCAAGAATTAGATAAACTAAAGAAATTTTACATCACTCTTTCGGAATTAGCAGCACAAGAAGACAACTCCATGGGCTCACATTCTATTGACGAAGCCCATCAAAAACATAAGGCAAAACAACAATAAAAAATGCCGAAGAAAAATTCTCTTCGGCATTTTTTTTAGTTTCAAAACATAGATATTACATACCCAAAAGCGCCTTCACAGGATCTTTACCCAAAAGCATTAATTCGGGATTTTCTAAAAGTTCTTTTACACGCACCAAGAAACCAACAGACTCACGGCCATCAATTATTCGGTGGTCATAGCTTAAAGCTAAATACATCATTGGTCGCACTTCAATCTTACCATTAATAACCATTGCACGGTCTTGAATTTTATGCATGCCCAAGATGGCTGCTTGAGGGATATTGATAATAGGCGTAGACATCAAAGACCCAAATACACCACCATTGGTAATGGTAAAGGTGCCGCCAGTCATTTCTTCCATGCTTAATTTGTTGTCACGGGCTTTTTTGGCAAGAGCCACAACAGCTTGTTCAATTTCTACCATGCTCATGCTTTCGGCATTACGAATAACAGGCACCACCAAACCTTTTGGGGCCGAAACCGCAATAGAAATATCGCAGTATTCGTGGTAAATAATTTGATCGCCATCGACATATGCATTTACTGCAGGCCACTCGGTAAGCGCAATGGTACAAGCTTTCGTAAAGAAGGACATAAAGCCTAAGTTTACACCATAGGTTTCTTTAAAGCCATCTTTGTATTTTGACCTGATTTGCATGATGTTGGTCATGTCCACTTCGTTGAAAGTGGTAAGCATGGCCGTAGAATTTTTAGCCTCTACCAATCTGCGCGAAATTGTTTTACGCAAATTGCTCATTTTTTCGGGGCGGTCTGTACGACTAACTTGTGTTGCTCCGCCTTTTATGCCAGGGCTGTTCAATGCCTCAAGCACATCATTTTTTAAAATTTTTCCAGAAACACCCGTTCCTGAAACCTCTGACGGTTTCACCTTTTTATCGGCCATGATGGCTTGGGCTACAGGAGTTGCTTTTACATCTGCCGGCAAGGCCTCTGCTTTTGGCGCAGCACTTGCAACAGCAGCAGCTTTGGCTTCGGCAGGTTTTGCAGCCGGAGCAGCAGCACCCTCTGGCCTTGCAGCCGTTTCGTCTATCGTACAAGCTAAGTCGCCAATGTTTATGGTATCACCCGCTTGGGCAACAATGTGCAAAACCCCTGCTTGTTCCGCATTCAGTTCAAATGTTGCTTTCTCGGATTCCATTTCGCAAAGCAATTCATCACGCTCTACCCATTCGCCATCGGCTTTGAGCCATTGCACTAAAGTTACTTCACTAATGGACTCGCCTACGGTAGGCACTTTAATT
>JAXITL010000086.1:0-6246 GCA_034680125.1 Chitinophagaceae bacterium | reverse complement strand
TTAGCAAAACCAATATCAATGGCCTCCACCCTACACCGATTAATGGTTTGAATGGCCTTAGCTAGGTCTAAAGGAATGCTGAGCGTGCGCGCCAAACCATTTCCCGAGCCTTTAGGAATAATCGCCAAAAGGCTGTCCGTTCCCAAAAGCCCTTTGATAACATCATTAACCGAACCGTCACCTCCAACAGCCACCACCGCAAAAGCCCCTTTGGAGGCGGCGTTTTGGGCAAGTTTGGTGCCATGGCCTGCATGTTGGGTTTCTTGCATTTCATAGCTATAGACCGATTGGTCGAGATGGGCTTCAATCGCTGCTTGAATTTTTTTATTGCGCTCAACGCCCGATTTTGGATTGACGACAAAGACCAAATGTTTCATTTAATGAAATTGTGCTTTAAGGCTAAGATCAAGACTAACAGCGTGGTGAATGATAGCGCCCACCGAAATAAAATCGACCCCCGCTTGAGCATAGGCCACTATCGTTTCTTTGTTAATACCGCCAGACGCTTCTGTTTCGAATCTACCTGCAATTTGTTTTACTGCCTCGGCGGCAGCGCTGGGCGTAAAATTGTCAAGCATAATGCGGTGAACATTGCCAACGGACAGTACCTCTTGCACATCAGCAAGGCTGCGGGTTTCTACTTCTATTTTTAGATCAAGTTTTTGCTGGCGTAAATAATCGTTGGTTTTGTGAATAGCCTTACTGATGCCGCCACAAAAATCAATATGATTATCTTTCAGCATCACCATATCATAGAGGCCCATGCGGTGATTTTCTCCTCCACCAATACGCACGGCTTCCTTTTCGTAGGCTCGAAATAAGGGTGTGGTTTTGCGGGTGTCCAGTATTTTTGTTGTGTAGCCTTGCAACAATTGCACATACTCATGAGTGAGTGTAGCAATGCCGCTCATCCGCTGCATAGCATTCAGCACAAGACGCTCGGCTTGCAATATGGTGTGTATTTTGGCTTTTACCTCAAAGGCGGTTTCGCCAACATGCATGGCATCCCCGTCTTTTTTGTGCAATACGATTTGGGCGTCCGGTTGTAAATGATGAAAAACCGCCTGGGCCAAATCGATACCTGCAATAATACCGGCTTCTTTTATTTTAAGAATGGCATTGCCTTCGGCATTGGGGTCTATTGCTGCAATCGTGCTGTGGTCGCCATTGCCAATATCCTCGGAAAGCGCGGCAGTGATAAATGAGCTGTGGTTCAAAACAAATATTGTTGGTTAATTCATGCTTAATGATGCTGCAAAAATACTATCTATTGGAGTATAAATATCGAATGGAGCATATTTAATAATCGCTTTACACTGAATCCGGCTGTATAAGGAAAATATCAGCCTGTTGGGGAACCTTTTATATCTTTTTAACCAAGCACTTATACTATCGAGGGATTATTAAAAAACCGTCGTCTAAACTCAATATATAAGATGCTCCATAAAAAAGCGCTGAAACATTCACCTATTTTGAAAGACCGCTATATAATTGTATTTTGTACACTTAAGCAACTTGACATTTAAAAAACTACCGTTTATGAACAAGGCTCTCGTTTTCCTAAGCTTAATTATAATAATCGTTGCGGCACAGGCTTGCAAAAAAGAAAAAGAAGAAAAGAACATAAGCGTCGTTTCTTCTTCGGATACACCCACCCTTCCTGCTGCTGCATTTTTATACAACAGCGGATACCCCGCGCATGTAGCAGACGAGCTAAGCCTTGCCGACAATACCCCAAGCAACAACCCCATCACCAACGATGGGGCTACCTTAGGTCGAGTCCTGTTTTATGACAAAATTCTTTCGGCCAACAACACGGTTAGCTGTGGTTCCTGCCACAAACAAAACGAATCATTTGTAGACAATAGGGTTTTGAGCCCGGGCTTTCTTGGCGAGCTAGGCAAACGACACTCTATGCCTTTGCTTAATGTTCGTTTTTATCAATCGGGCAAGATGTTTTGGGACGAACGCGCGGCTAACCTTGAACAACAGGTGCTTATGCCCATCCAAGATCATTTGGAAATGGGCGCCACGCTTAGTGATATGGTGTCCAAGGTAAAGGCAAAAACATACTATCCTACACTCTTCGAAAAAGCCTTTGGCTCCAAGGATATCGACACTACTAAAATTGCGCGTGCTCTAGCACAATATGTTCGTTCTATTGTAACATACCAATCTAAATACGATCGGGTACAACAAGGAGCGGCATCGTTTAGTGCATTGGAACTGGCGGGGGCCACATTGTTTGCCGCTGCACCAGCTCCCGGACCAGGAGGGGGAACGCCTCCTTCTTGTGCTGGCTGTCACAAGCCCCCTATGTTCATTACTTCTAATCCTGAAGCGCCATTCTCCTTGCCTGACCCCAACGATTTGGGTATTAATAATCAAAGGCGCTTTAAGTCGGCAAGCCTACGAAATGTTGCCTTAAGAAGCTCTTTGTTTCATAACGGCTCTGTAGCCAACATCCAAGACATGCTAAGTCGCGGAGCACCCGGAAGCGGCACAACAGCCATTCCTGCCCATTCTGTAAGACCACAAGACGTGGCGGCACTTAGTGCATTCTTACAAACACTAAACGACCAAGCCATTCTGACTGAAGAGCGGTTTAGCAACCCTTTTAAATAAAAGCGTTTCGAAACAGCCATTATAAGCCCGCCATCGCAAGCGGGCTTTTTTGTTTCACGTGGAACAAAATTCATGACATCTTTTAGCGCTTTACATTAATCATTAAACATTAACTTTGCACTATGTTTCAAGAGTATGATGTAATAGTAGTGGGCGCAGGGCATGCTGGCTGCGAGGCTGCGGCTGCGGCTGCCAATATGGGCAGCAAGGTTTTGCTGATCACAATGAACATGCAAACCATAGCCCAAATGAGCTGCAATCCTGCTATGGGTGGCATTGCTAAAGGACAAATTGTGCGCGAAATCGACGCACTAGGCGGATATAGCGGCATTGTTAGTGACAAGAGCATGATCCAGTTCCGAATGCTCAACAAAAGTAAGGGTCCGGGAATGTGGAGCCCCCGCACACAAAACGACAAAATGCTCTTTGCAAATACCTGGCGGGAAATGTTGGAACAAACCCCCAACGTAGATTTTTGGCAGGACATGGTTAAATCCTTGATTGTTTCACGTGGAACGGTAGAGGGTGTAATAACAGGAATGGGGCAAGAGATAAGGGCAAAATCCGTTGTGCTCACGAACGGAACCTTCTTAAATGGCGTTATTCATGTGGGCGAAAAACAATTTGGCGGTGGTCGAATGGGAGAAAGCAAGGCCACTGGAATTACAGAGCAATTAGTAGCATTAGGCTTTGAAACGGACAGGCTGAAAACAGGAACACCACCACGAGTCGATGGGCGCAGCTTAGACTATAGTAAAATGGAAATACAAGAGCCGGACGAGGAAATTGTTGGTTTCTCTTATTTACCTATTGAACGGATAAAACCTGAACAACAGAGACATTGTTGGATAACCTATACCAGCCAGGAGGTTCATGATATTTTAAAAACAGGCTTTGACCGCTCACCTATGTATCAAGGGAGAATTGAAGGTAGCGGACCAAGATACTGCCCTAGTATAGAAGACAAAATAAACCGTTTTGCAGAACGAGACAGACATCAATTATTTGTAGAGCCAGAAGGTTTCAATACAGTAGAAATCTATGTGAATGGATTTAGCACCTCGCTACCAGAGGATGTTCAATACAAAGCATTATGCAAAGTGCCCGGGTTTGAAAACTGTAAATTCTTCCGACCAGGATATGCTATCGAATATGACTACTTTCCGCCCACACAATTAAAATACAACCTAGAAACAAAATTAATCAACAACCTTTTCTTTGCTGGACAAATAAATGGCACTACAGGATATGAGGAAGCCGCTTGCCAAGGCTTAATGGCAGGCATTAACGCACATAACAATGCACAAGGGAAAGAACCCTTTTCCTTGAGTAGAAGCGATGCTTATATTGGTGTGCTGATAGATGATTTAATTAGTAAAGGAACTGACGAGCCTTATAGAATGTTCACCAGCAGGGCCGAATTCAGAACTTTACTACGACAGGACAATGCAGATTTCCGCTTAACCCAAAAAGGATTTGATTTAGGAATCGCTTCGCAACAGCGACTAGATTTGATGCATCAAAAAATGGAAGAGGTGGCCAAAATTAAAAAAACGCTCCAAGAATTCAGCGTAGAACCCGAAATGATTAATTCATTTTTGGAAACAAAAAAATCTGCACCACTCAACGAAAAAGCAAAAGCGTATAAAATATTACTAAGGCCAAATATTAATATTCAAGAATTAGTCGATCAAATACCCTTTCTTAAAGCCGAAATTGGGAGCATAAACCCATTAAGCCTACAGCAAGCAGAAATACAAGCGAAATATGACGTTTATATCGAAAAAGAGCGTGAATTAGCATTAAAAATGTCCAATTTAGAGGATTTAATAATACCAGACAGTTTTTCTTATGATAAATTACACGCATTGAGTACCGAGGCCCGTCAAAAATTAGAAAAAATAAAACCAAAGACATTAGGACAAGCAAGTCGTATCTCGGGTGTTAATCCGAGCGATGTACAAATACTAATGGTATTTATGGGTAGGTAGAAAAGCTGTATACATCCCATAAAAACAAAAGCCGTTCGAATAATATCGAACGGCTTTTGTACTCTAATAATACTTTATAAACTAGTTTTGAATCGTCACCTTTTTAACGTCCAAACCATTATCGGTAATAATCATTAAGAAATAATTACCTGTTGGATAAGTAGCAGTATTCATTTCAAATTGTTCTTTCAGAACATTATTATGTGTTTCGGTATACACTGTTCTTCCGATAGCATCTGTAAGTCTGTATACAACAGAATTGCTATTTTTTTCTAAAGCAATATTAACTGTCATAGAGCCTTTTGTCGCTGGGTTTGGATAAATCGTTGTAGAACCAACCGATTTTACAATACCAGAAATAGAGGCGCTTTTCTTTTGTTTAGAAGTAATGAGCGCTATAGCTGGTACCATGTCTGCTTTGTCATAAAACACTGAATCTACATGAAACACATTACTTGGAACGGTAGCAGAAGCTGCAAATGGGAAAGGAAAAGCGGTATTCGTTGCTGTAGAATTAAAGTTTCCATTATCGTTAAAAAATGCACCAATAGCATTATCGATAATACCAGCACCATCTTTAGAACCCAAGTTTTTATACTGAGCATAAGAGCGAGAGAAGAAATTAATAGACTCATCCATACCTATAAAAGACGTTACAGGAACTTCAACTACTGCATAATACCAAGTAGTATCTTCAAGAATAACTAATTTAGTAGAGGCTGGGTCGATTATATCTTTAATATCTAGTGTGATGGTTCTACCAGAAGAATCCGCTGTAGTAAAGTTTTTAACATTAACGCCTACTGGGGTTAATTCGCCTGCTTGAACAAAAGAATCTAAACTACCCGCTCCAGCAGTACCATCTTTCCATTTATACAAGAAAATAGTAGCTGTAGTTAATGCTGATAATGTAGGTACATCATTTACAGAAAGACTAAATTGCATAGAACGAGCTGCATAACCACCATTTTTAACGTAATACATATTACCCATTAAAAAGTTAGTTGTTCCTCCACCAGGTTGAATACCAATTGATACTCTTGGGCGACTATTAGCGTAATCATAATTACCTCTGCAAAATATAGAGTCGTTTACATAATGGGTAATTGTAGCTGTATTGTCTTGAGGAAAATCATCCGCAGAAGAATATTGAATAGAATATTTATGCTCATATTTACCAGTAACGGTTGGTAATGAAGGTAATGAATATGGAGCAGATGCAAAACCAAAACGAATAGAATCAAGTACACTAATAGAAGGAACGGTATAAGACTGAACAGAAACAAATGATGGAGAACCGCCGGTTGGAGTCCAATAAATAGAATCATTAACCGTAACCGAAGTTTCTGTTGAGGTACCATAATTAGCAATAGCACCCCCAGCATACATTTTATAAGCTTGAACACCAGCACTACCAGCAAATTGGTGTAAAGGCATATTTAAAGCATGAGGAACAGCTTGGAAAGGAGCTAAAATACCTAAATCATGTGTACCACCAGTATTCCAAGTACCTAGTGTTAGTTTTACTACACCAGAACCGGGGGTAGCAGACTTAATAACATCGCTTATTGCTTGACCATCAATATCAGAAATCATCAATACAGGTATAGCAACTGTTGAGCCAGCTGGA
>JAXITL010000085.1:0-6343 GCA_034680125.1 Chitinophagaceae bacterium | reverse complement strand
ATTTTATGCGTAAAATTTTAAGTTTTGTGAGCCTCTTGGTTTGCATAAATATCACCACTATCGTTGCACAGTCTACTTCTACTACCGGGGCTATCAAAGGTTTTGTGTATGAAAAAGGAACGGGTGAGGCTTTGGGTACTACCAATATATTTGTCAAAGGCACTAAAATGGGTGCACAAACAGATGTAAATGGCTATTTTACAATTGGACAGCTGGCGCCAGGACAATATACTTTATTCGCCACTTCTTTTGGATATGATACAGCTTTTGGAGCGGTAAAAGTTCTGGCCAATGATTTTGTAACCGTGAAATTTTACCTCGATGCAAAAGGATTGGAACTGAAGGGTGTGGATGTATCTGCCCGAAAAATCCAAAAGACTACCCGCGTCAATATTGGTACCACCACCATTACGCCAAAAGAAATTAAATTATTGCCCAGCTCGGGTGGAGAGCCAGATTTGGCACAATATTTACAAGTTACACCGGGTGTTACCTTTACGGGAGACCAAGGAGGCCAATTATACATTCGTGGTGGTTCGCCTGTACAGACGGGTATTTTGCTTGATGGGATCACCATTTATAATCCATTTCACTCTATTGGTTTGTATTCTGTTTTCGAAACAGAAGCTATTCGCTCTGCCGATGTATATACTGCAGGCTTTAATGCAACCTATGGCAATAGAAGTTCTGCCATTTTAGATATTCATACTAAGGATGGTAATAACCAACGTTTATCGGGTACAGTTTCTGCATCGCCAATAATGGTGCGTGGTATGCTAGAAGGGCCCTTGATGAAACAAAAAGACCCAGAAGGTGGAAGTTCTACTTTCTTGATCTCGGCCAAGCACAGTTATTTAAGTCAGACCTCAAAATCAATATATAGTGGCCTAGGGGAACAATTCAAAAATGGCTTGCCTTTTGAGTTTACAGACCTTTACGGTAAGCTAACCTTTAGTGGTAATAATGGTTCAAAATTTAACTTGTTTGGATTTAATTTTAATGACCGGGCAAACGTATTGAATGGCAAGGGCGAATCTACCGCTATGTTCGATTGGAAGTCTTACGGAGCAGGTACTACATTTGTGGTATCCCCCGCAGGTTCCTCTTCGCTGATCAATGGTAAGTTTGCCTATTCTACTTATAAAATCAATAACCAAGAAGCGAATTACGCACCCCGCAGCAGCGGTATTAATAATTTTGAGGGAGCCATTGATTTCACCTACTTTTTTCCTGGCTATAGCCAATTGAAATATGGTATCGAGGTCGCTGGTCAAAGCACAAAATTGGACTACCAAACTTCTTTAGGACAAACAATATCTTTAGACAGAAACAATACTACGGCTTCTGCATTTTTTGTTTACAAGAAAAACTTTAACCAACGTTTTATATTAGAGCCTAGCTTGCGTATCCAATATTATTCTTCTCAAGGGGCTATTTCTCCCGAACCTAGAATAAACATGAAGTTTAATGCCAATAGCAATTTGCGCTTTAAAGCAGCAGCGGGTCTATATTCTCAAAACATTGTAGGGATTAAATCAGACAGAGATGTGGTGAATTTTTTCAACGGTTTTGTTTTGAGTCCCGACCAAAGAATATTAAATACAGACAGACAAAATGCAGCGAGCAATCTCGAAAGAGCGCAGCATTTGGTAGCGGGTGTTGAATTTGATATCAAGGATGTGGAATTTAACATCGAGCCCTGGTACAAAAATTTCGCTCAGATTATTCAACTGAATCGCACCAAAGGTGTCAATGCTACCAGTATCGCCGATTTTCAGGCAGATAAAGGTAGAGCAGCAGGTATTGATTTATCGGCAAAATATGTGATTAAGCGCGTATTCCTTTGGGGTGTGGTATCGTACCAAAAGATAGAATACACTACCCGTCTAGAGAATTTTAATGGCAGCTACAGCACGCAATCATATCCTCCACCATTTGACCGTCGTGTCAACATTAACTTGGTGGGTTCTTATACATTAGGTAAGCAAAAGGATTGGGATCTTTCGGTGAGGTTTAACTACGGTTCGCCATTCCCCTTTACCCAAACACAGGCTTTTAATGAGAATGTCAATTTGACTGGTGGTAGCTTGGCTTCAAATCCTCTGACCCAAAATGGCAATATCAATACCATCTATTCCAATACCATTAACGGTGGTCGTCTTACCCATTATCACCGTATGGATTTGTCTTTAAAAAAGACCTTTAAAATCAGCAATTATTCTTCACTCGAATCTACATTTGCGCTTACCAATGTCTATGATCGAAACAATGTTTTTTACGTAAATAGATTGGATAACAAGGTTTACTACCAATTACCCGTTTTCCCTAGTATAAATGTCTCTTGGCGCTTTTAAGTTTACAAAGAATGGACGTGAAGAAAAAGAGTAGAATAGTCATAAATTCCTTAGTTGTATTATCGCTCGCACTGTTGGGTAATACTCCTTCTTGGGCTCAAATACATACTCCTTTTCTGAGCCACAATAATTGGCTGAATAATGCCGAACAGCAATACAGACAACAGTTATATGCTGCTTCTTATTTTTCTGCCCATCAATATTTGTTGCAAAAAGATGTTCTTTTTGTTCGTCTTGACCCAATTGTTCAACAAGATAAAGCAGGATATCTAGGACTCGTTTCCTCTATTGCACAGGGTAAAAACCCCACTGTAATGGAAACGATTCATCCTGCTTATGCAGAACGGGCAGCCTTTGCCACTGCAAAACATCATTTTAATAAAGGCAATTGGGCATTGGCAATTGATGCCTATAAGAAAGCAGGCATTGCCAACCTGAGCAATCAGGAAATTGCCGCTGCCAAATTTGAACTTGCTTATTGCTATTTCAACAATAAACAATTTAGAGAATCAAAAACTTTATTGCTTGCCATTAAGGATCTTGAGGGGCCATATGCTCCTGCAGCACACTATTATTTTGGATTGCTCGCCTACAATGAAGGCGATTATAAAAATGCCCTAGCCAGTTTTCAAAAAATAGAGCTGCTTAAACAATACAAGAATGTAGTGCCCTACTATATCGCAGAGATATTATACTTTGATGGGCAAAGAGCCCAATCCTTTCAAAAAGCTAAAGGAATTATTGCACAGCCAGAGAAGTCTTATTATTTCAATGAAAGCTATTTGCTTGCTGCGCAATGTCTTTTTGAAGGAGCTGAATATGAAATGGCTATTCCTTATTTTGAATTTTATTATCAAAATGTATCCAAGATAAGGAAGCAAGATTTGTACAAAATGGGTTATTGCTATTACCGCACACAACAATGGCAAAAGGCTATCGAGCCCTTTCAACAATTGAGTACGGTGCAAGATAATCTTGGACAAGGTGCGATGTACTTATTGGGCGATTGCTATCTCAAAACCAATGATAAAAAAGGCGCTAAAAATGCTTTTAGCATTTGTAGTGAAATGCCATTTAATGAAGGGTTGATTCAGTCATCCTTGCTTGTTTCCGCCAAGCTTGCATTTGAATTGGGCTACAGCAACGAAGGAAGTGCTCAGTTGCAAAAGTTGCTCAAGGAATATCCAACATCCAGCTACAAATCTGAAGCCACAAACCTACTCTCTGAGCAATTATTTAAAGATGGAAATTATAGCGAATCCTATCAATTGTTGCATCAAAGTGAAGGCGTATCAAAATCGCTCATACAAAAAATCACTTATTGTTTTGCGATGCAAAATATGCAGCAAAACAATTGGTTTGCTGCCGAAAAATTATTGAATGAATCGATTGAAAAAGATGAAAACATAGCTTACACTGCAGCAGCCTATTTTTGGAAGGCAGAGATTGATTACCGCAATAAAAACTATACGGCCGCACTAGCTAATGCTACAGCATTTATGGCTAAAAATAACCCGCAAGTTGCTGTTATTAGTGCTAGTGCAACAGCGCAAAACGCCCTGATGACCATGGGTTATGCTGCCCTAAACAAGCAAGATTTTGCACAAGCACGAGAATATTTTGCACAAGCCCAGCGCAAACAGTCTCATCAAAATTATTCGGCCACAAGATCTGCCGATGCGGCTATGCGCGAGGCGGATGCCGCTTTTTTGCAAAAGGACTATGTAAAGGCTAGTGAGCTTTATACCAAAGCGATGGGTCAAAACAGTAGTGATGCTGATTATGCCCGTTTTCAGAAAAGTACATTGTTAGGTTTGCAAGGTAAACCTGCGGAACAGGCCGACATGCTTTTGGAGATTATTGCCCAAAAAAATCCATCGTCGAAGTATCAATATGAGGCTCATTATGCACTAGGTGATTTGCATTTGGATGCTAATAAATACGAAGATGCTATTAATCATTTTCAGAAAATAAATGACCAAACAGCCAAGCATCTTGCTATTAGCGCATTGATGAAAATAGGTTTTGCGTATCAAGAGGCCGATAATGTCGCAAAGTCTATCGAAAGCTACAAAAAAGTGGTTCAAAACTACCCTAATGCTGAGCAAAAATATGCAGCACTTGAGGCACTCAAGAATTTATTTGTGAGCAGTAACAAGCCCAAAGAATATCTGCAATTTTTAAAAGACAATAATCTTGCGGCAACAGATAAGGCTGCCGTAGATTCCTTGTTTTATGCTGCCGCCGAAACCCAATATGCTGCCGGTAAATATGATAAAGCTACAGAGGCGATGAGTAGTTATCTGCAACAATATCCACAAGGTATTTTTTATACCAAAGCAAATTTTTACAAAGCAGAAAGTCATTACCAACTTAAACAATTTGACTCGGCTATCATAGGTTATGATGCGGTATTGATGCAGCCTTGGAGCGATTTTACAGAACCCTCTGCACTAAAGGCATCGGCATTGGCCTTGGCCCAAAATAACCATGTCGGCGCCGAAAAATATTATGGTCTATTGCGCAATAATGCCATGAGTAAAGAGAATTTAAAATGGGCATACAAAGGCTTGATGACGGCTACCAAAAACCAAAGCAAATATGATCTAAGCAATAGTTTTGCCGATACTTTATTGACTTTGCCTGAACTGGATGAACAGAGTAAAAACGAAGCCTTATTGGTGAAAGCTGCGGTGCTATTTCAAGGAAAAAAGTATAATGAGGCCACTGTAATTTACGATCAATTAGCTGAGGCAAAAAATATTGAGATTGCTGCAGAATCGCAGTACACATTGGCTCAAATTTTATTGGTGCAAAATAAGTTAAACGCTGCTGAAACTGCTGCTAACAAAGCGATTCAGCAAACAACCAATAGTACTTATTGGAATACAAAATCCTACCTATTGATGGCAGATATCTTTATTGCGCAAAAGGATTATTTTAATGCCAAAGCCACTTTGCAAAGCGTTGTGAAAAACGTAAAAGTGGAACTATTGAGGAAAGAAGCGCTTCAAAAATTAGAACAAGTAAAAGGATTGGAAAAAGGAAAAAGTAAAATAAGTGAGGGATAGATTATGAACAAGTATACTTATATTCTTTCGAGCTTGTGTATCCTGTCTAGTGTGTTCGCCATGGCACAGCCTAAAGTCAATGATACGACTATCAAAGCGACTACGATAGAGATTACTCAAATCTACCAACCGCAAATAAAACAAGCGGTTAAAGAAATCTACACCCCTACTTTGCCGCCAAGAGAGTCCTCTGTTACGCTTTTTGATTACAATATTCCTGCTCAAACAGTGAATTATGTATACAAACCCATGCCTTTACAGCCATTGGCATTTGGCAGTGACACCACTAACAAAGGTTTTAAGAATTATGTAAAAGCTGGTCTCGGGAATTTAAGAACCATTTTTTTAGACGCTGGTTTTAATCAATGGGCAGCAAAAAATGTTGAGACATTTGTTCACTTCGGTCTTTTGAGTCAAAAGGGGGAATTTCAGTATCAAAAGCAAACCCTTGCTGCACTGAATGCCCTGGCTATTTATCAACAAGCAAAGTATAATGTGCAATTCGACCTTGATGCACAACATCATAATTTTTATCAGTACGGTTATGACCAAGCGGCACTGCCCAATAAAATAGCTGGCAAGCAAACACTCAGCGGTGCTAGCATGACTACGCGTTTTTTAGAAAAAGGTTTTGGCAACAATGGTTTTAGAAAAATAGCTCATCTAGGTCTTTCTTATTATACCGGTAGTATGATCAGCAGCCAAACGGCCGTATTTGGTGAAGTGGGGCTAGAGAAAAAGTGGGATAGTTCCTTAATAGCCACAGTAGCTATCGAAGCGAATACAACCCAACTCAATGCGCAGTTGTACAATGTAAACAACAGTTTTGCTTCTTTGAAAATGGGGGCGAATTATAGTCGGGATAAATTTTCCCTAAAAGCTTATTTATTACCTACAATCGGTCAAAATCAACAGGCT
>JAXITL010000084.1:0-6456 GCA_034680125.1 Chitinophagaceae bacterium | reverse complement strand
TTTTTCAGGGCAACTACGGGAGGATTATATCGATTTTGTTTTACCGCAAAAATGATTTTATGCGCTTGTATCGATGCTGCAATCATTCGATCGCATTCTGCAGTGCTCAAAGCCATAGGCTTTTCAACCACTACGTGCAAACCTGCCTCTAATGCAGCAATAGCATGATTTTCATGCAGGTAATTGGGCGTACAAACACAGAGCACATCCAATTCGCCATGGCACAAAAGACTTTCAATATTGGTATAAAAAGGTAAATCAAAAAGACCATCTTTCGATTCATCGGTATCACAAATGGCTACCAGTTCGGCATGGGCTTGTTGCATAATATGCTCGGCATGTCGCTTGCCAATATTACCCAAACCAATTATTCCAAATTTTATTGTTGTCATGTTTTACAAAAACTTAAAAACCGCACCCCTATCCTCTGCTCCTTCGTCTTCACTCAGGATTCAACACGGAGAGAGGGAAGGAATTACTCCCATTTAAAAACCCTGCTAGCCAAAGCATACACCAAAACACCCCAAACCAACAATACCAACACATCTATACGCACATCCCAAAGGCTTGCGCCATCAAAAGCTGTTTTTCGTAAAGCGTCGTTAAGATAAGTGAGGGGCATTATATTGCACAAAGGTTGTAACCATTTCGGAAAACTACTAATCGGAAAAAATGTGCCGGCCAACAAAAACTGAGGCATGGTAATCATATTCGCCAAAGGCGGAATACTCGATTCGCTTTTGGCCAAGCCGCTGACGGCAAAACCAAAACCCATAAACACCATGACACCAATAGTACATAGCAAAATCATTTGTAACAGCGTTGCAAAACCATGGATCAAGTGATAATCGAATGCAAAATAACCTACGCCAATGATGATAAATGCAGTAATGATTTGAAACAACATGCGCGCAATACCCTCGCTCAGCACAATGACTTCCCGGCGCACTGGCGTGGCAAAGAATCGCTTAAGCACTAATGTTTGCCGCATATTAAAGAAGATAAATGCAGTACCAAAGATGCTTCCGGCTAAAAGCGAAAAACCCAATTGCCCAGGTAAGATAAAATCAATGGTTTTGAATTCGCGCATTTTGGCGGCCGAAATCGTAACGCCTGCTAGATCCGACATTTTTTGTGCCAATTCTGGATTTAAGTTCAAGGCCGTTTCGTTGATAATGGAGCGCAATTGCACCATTTTATCCCCTTGGGATTCTGCACCACTTAAGGCTACTTTGTAGGCAGGCTTGAGCATCTTTTGTACTTGTATATCCACCACCGCAACTACAGTAGCATCTTTAATAGCCTTCTCCAAAGCTTTTTCGCCCACAATAGAAACCCATTTGATACTTGGGTTTTCTTGAAGCCTTTGATACAAAGTATTGTTGGTATCACAATCCGCCGAGCGAGCCACCTTAATGCTAAAACCCTGGCCACCACCCAAAAATCCAAAGGCAATAATAAACACCAAAGGAAAAGCAACACTGAAAACCACTGCAGAGGGGCTCTTTAATATCGACTGAAGACTAGCTTTGGTCAATGCTTTAAGTGCCCTGAAATTATTGTAGGATGACATAGATTTGTGTTCTATAAAAAGAAGGACAAATGTAACAACTAACAACTTTATAATTTCGTAAAAAGTATTTGCTGTAATTTGGCCTTCTATCTATTGCTCCAAAATTATTTTTCCGCAATGAAAAATTTCCGAATACTATTTCTATTAATGGCAGTCTTTTGCCTTTCAAATACTTTCGCTGCGCGGATATTTATCCCTATGGATGCCGAAGGCCAAAAACAACATCTAAAGGCTTATGGTGTAGCATTTGCTTCCCTCAAATTAAACATTTCGGTAGATTGGTTGCTCAATTATAGGGGCGGTAGTTTTGCCATCGAACAAAATGAGCCCATCGAGCGTTTGTGCAAATTGCGTGGCGTGAGCTACGACATCATCAGCGATGCCCAATACCTTGGTATTGTCGAAAAGATCAGTTCGCCTGACAACAATGAAGACATTATCAAACTTGAAAAAGCACCCAAAATAGCCGTCTATACCCCACCCGGCAAGCACCCTTGGGACGATGCGGTAACCCTTGTATTGGAATATGCCGAAATTCCTTTCGACAAAGTGTATGACGATGAAGCATTGGCACAAAAACTACCCGAATATGATTGGCTACACCTGCATCACGAAGATTTCACTGGTCAATATGGCAAATTTTGGGGCGCCTACCGTATGGCCAGTTGGTACCAAGAAGATGTAAAATTGAGTGAAGGAATTGCCCAAAGAAATGGCTATAAAAAAGTATCCAAACTAAAACTTTCTGTAGCCAAAAAAATCAGAGAATTTGTGGCTGGTGGTGGTTATCTCTTTGCCATGTGTTCGGCAACAGACTCCTATGATATTGCCCTTGCTGCCCAAAATACCGATATCTGCGATGTACCTTTTGATGGAGACCCAATGGCAGCAGCTGCCCAACAGCAGCTAGACTTTAGCCAATGCTTTGCCTTTAAAGATTTTATAATTTCGCAAAACCCGATGGAGTATGAATATTCCAATATCGACAATACGGTTTACCGTCGGGTGCCAATGGAAACAGACTATTTCACGCTCTTTAGTTTTTCGGCAAAGTTTGACCCTGTTCCCACAATGCTTTGCCAAAACCATACCGAAATCATCAAAGGCTTTTGGGGACAAACCACCACTTTTCGTAAAGAGGTCATTAAATCCAGCGTATTGGTTATGGGCGAGAATAAGGCGGCCAATGAAGCGCGTTATATCCATGGAGAATTTGGTAAAGGCACTTGGACCTTTTATGGAGGACATGACCCCGAAGATTATCGTCATTTAGTGGGTAATCCGCACACAGATTTAGCACTACATCCCACATCGCCGGGCTATCGGCTGATATTGAACAATGTATTGTTTCCAGCAGCCAAAAAGAAACCGCGGAAAACCTAAACCGTCACATCCGCAAATTGCGATTGAATGGCTTGACCAAAAAACACAGAGCCCTGGTTATCGAAACTACTGGTATCGTCGGTTGTAAAAAAGGAAAGGGAACGATTCTTGCTTAAGCGTTCATCCATTTCAGGATGCCTTTGCAGATAATCGACAAGGCTACTGGCCACAATATCGCCTTGGCTGATTAATTTTACATGTTCGGGTAAGAACTTTTTAATTTGCTCTTGTATCAAGGGATAATGGGTGCAGGCCAGCAAGATGGTATCAATATTTTCATCTTGCGCCATCAATTCGCATACATTTTTTTCGATAAAATAATCAGCCCCTGCCGTTTGATGTTCGCCATTCTCAATAAGGGGTACCCACATAGGGCAAGCCTGTTGGCTCACTTTGATTTCCGGAAAAAAATGTTCGATTTCTATGGGGTAAGATTGCGATGCTATAGTTCCCTTGGTACCTAGAATACCTACAGACTTAGTTGTTGAAAAATGTCCTATGAGCTCTGCGGTAGGCCGAATAACGCCAAGCACTCTTTTGTCGGCATCCTTTTTGGGTAAATCGTTTTGTTGAATACTGCGTAAAGCCTTTGCGGATGCGGTATTACAGGCCAATATCACCAAAGGGCAAGCTTGCCTAAAAAACCACTCTACAGACTGCAAGGTATACTCATGTACCGTTTCGAAAGAACGGTTACCATAAGGGGATCGGGCATTATCACCCAAATAAACAAAATCGTATTCGGGCAGTTGTTGCACAATACTGCGAAAGACGGTGAGCCCGCCAAATCCCGAATCGAAGATACCAATAGCTTGTGCCAAATGTTTTACTTGTTTTGCTGCGAAGTTAATTTGTAATTTGAGTATTGCAATTAGAAATCTACAATCGAAAACCAATAAATCCCAATTAAATTTTACTTTTGAGACAGAAATGTCTTCCTTAAAAAATCTTGCCTCACAAACCATTTGGTACGGACTCAGCAATATTGCGGCCCGTTTTATTGGCTATTTGCAGACGCCAATCATCACTTATTTGTTGCCCGATAGCAAAGGACAACAAGCCTATGGCGATTTCAGTATTTTGTATGCAGGTATATCCATGGCCAATATCGTATTCACCTACGGTATGGAAACAGCTTATTTTCGTTTTTCGGCCGAAAAGGAAAATAAAGAAGATTTATTCCGCACTAGTTTCAGTACGATACTCTTAAGCACCATTGCTCTAAGCGCCCTTTTTATTCTTTTTCGCCAGCCAATCGCCAATATACTGGCACAAGAAGCACATCCTGAATATATTACTTGGGCAGTCATCATCATTGCTTTTGACACCCTTTCGGCCATCCCTTTTGCCAAACTTCGGCAGGAAGGACGACCCAAAAAATATGCGGCAGTAAAGGTTTCGGGCATTGTACTCAACTTAATTTTGACGGTGACCTTACTGTATGCAGGGCAACAATATGTAGACGCAAATCCCAATGCAGCATTAGCCTTGTGGTACAAAAGTCACAGTAAAGGAGGCCTTTTGCTATTACCCAATATCGCCCAGTCTTTACTGACCTTTATGTTGTTATACAGTGAATGGAAAAATTTCAGGTTTGGTATTGACAAAGAATTATTGAATAAACTTTGGCGTTTTGGCTCCCCCATGATTATCGTTGGGCTTGGAGGAATGATCAACGAAACGATGGATAGAGTAATGCTTAACGAGCTGTATAATGGTACTGAAGCAGCGGCAAAAGCAGCAGTAGGCGTTTATGGAGCCAATTATCGGATTGCCATTTTTATAAGCCTATTTATCCAAGCCTTTAAAATGAGTGCCGAACCTTTTTTCTTTAAACAGGCTAAAGAAAAAAATGCAGCGGCCACTTATGCTATAGTGATGAAATGGTTCGTGATTACCCTATGCATTGCCTTCTTGTTCACGGCATTATTCCTTGATTTTTGGAAACATTTAAATCCAAGCACTTATTGGGACGGACTAAAGGTTGTGCCTTTACTTTTATTAGCCAATGTTTTTCTAGGTATTTATTATAACCTCATTGCAGCGCTCAAAATATCCAACAATATGGATAAGATTACCTACATCACCATTATTGGGGCCATAATTACGGTGCTGATCAACATCACTTTTATCCCGCAATACGGCATGATGGCTTGCGCTTGGGCCACATTAATTTGCTATTTTTTAATGATGATATTGGCATATGGATGGGGGCAAATGTATTATCCCATCAAATATCCGCGCCGTCGAATAGCTACCTATTTAATGGTAATGTTGCTCAGCTATGCTATCCAAAGGCTTGTCATTCAAGATACCCAATCGCTTTGGGCCGAATGGCTGAGTGCAGTGGTCTTATTCTTCAGTTTTATATTCTTAATTGTTTATTTAGAAAAAGAACATCTGAAAAGATTACCCATTATTGGCAGGTTTATTGCCTAATGCCATTATAGTTAAAAACTTATCCCCCAAACAATTATTGTTTTACCACAATTATACGCAGTGGTCCATATTTACGTTTATATACAATAACTTCGAAGCAATTTTAAAATTTTGAACGTTAAAAATCTGATGAAAAAAACCTTTTACTTGTTGGTATCGGCATTAATATTGGCTGCACCATCAAAAGCCCAGATGAAATGCGGAACCGATGATGTGCACAACAAGCTTCGCGAGCAGCATCCCGAGATAAAAGAATGGGAAATAAAATTAGGCGCAGCGATTAAAGAAACCCTTGACAGAGAAAAGGAATCAAATCTCAAATTGGGTAAAACAACTGCAACCGTCTATGATATGCCCATTGTTATTCATATCGTTCACGATTATGGCATTGAGTACATCTCTGATGACGATATCTTTGATGCTGTGCGATATTGGGACATCGTGTTCAATAAACAAAATGCAGACACGGTTGATGTATTGCCCAATTTTAAAAAATATATAGGCAACCCCGAAATCCGCTTAAGATTAGCGACAAAAGATCCATCGGGTAATCCCACTAAAGGTATCACGCGCCATCATTCGTATATGACCACCATGGGCAGCGATGTGGCTAAAGTAGGCGATTGGCCAAACAATAAATACCTCAACGTCTGGTTTGTCAATAAGTTTGACGCCATCCATTCGGGTGCAGCAGCCTATTCTTATTATCCTTCTACAGCAGCAGGAATGCCCCATTTTGACGGCATAATTGGCGTATTTAGCTATATAAACGTCCAAAAAACGATTCCGCACGAAATTGGCCACTCTTTAAACTTATCGCATACTTGGGGTAACACCAATAATCCAGGCGTAGCTTGTGGAGATGACGATGTAATGGATACACCACCTACCTATGGACACACTTCTTGCATCGCAGCAGATTTGTATGATACGCGTTGTGCAACAGGCTATACTGATGCAGGTGGTACATTCTACCCCAATAGTCCATTAGCGGCAGATACGGCCAATACGCAGAATATTATGGATTATTCTTACTGTGAAAAAATGTTTACCATCGGTCA
>JAXITL010000083.1:0-6675 GCA_034680125.1 Chitinophagaceae bacterium | reverse complement strand
GGGATTCTTTTATCGATATTGGTGATGATAAAGACTTTCATACCACTTTTATTCACCACACTTTTCATCACAAATTCATCAGCCTTTTCAATATCATTTTCTTCAACGTATTGCCCAATCAGCTTGATGAATTTGGCACCATAACGCAGTGCTTTGCCTTTGTTGACCCCTACAATTTTTTGCAGCTCCTCCATTGTGGTGGGGTAGCTTGTTGCCATATCCTCAATAGAATTTTCGAGGAATACCACAAAGGGGGGTACCTTATGCTCTTGTCCTACTTCACGACGAAGCTCCATCAACATTTTAAACAGATTTTCATCCAAAGCAGCTCCATTGGCAGCGCCTGTATTTACCGATTCGTCCGTGTCTGTTTCGTCAGGGTATTTATGGTTTAGGGACACCTCAATAGCAAAAGGTTTTTTGAGGAATTTGTGTCCTTCATCTGTAATTTTCAATAAGCCATACTCCTCAATATCTTTACGAATCATTCCCTCAAGCATCATTTGGCGAATAAGTGATTGCCAAAAATTGGCATCCATTTCCATTACCAAACCGGCACCAAATGATTTGAGTTTATTGTGTCTAAAGGTTACAATCTGTGGATTGCTCACCCCTAATACTACATTAACGATATAGTCGATACCAAAACGCTCATCCACTCCTTTAATGGCTTCGAGCACAATTTTGACACTGTCTTTTACGTCTAGTTTTTCTTTTGGATTGAGGCAATTATCGCAGTTGCCACAATTGTTTTCCTTGAGTGTCTCGCCAAAATAATGCAGTAATAATTTCCTGCGGCATACACCACTTTCTGCATAAGCTAGGGTTTCGGCTATCAATTGCCCACCCATTTCGCGCTCACTTAAAGGCTTGTCGCGCATTAAATGCTCTAATTTTTGTACATCTCTGTAAGAATAATAGAGCATGCATTTACCTTCCAAACCATCGCGGCCAGCACGACCCGTTTCTTGATAATAATTTTCGAGCGACTTAGGTATGTTATAATGAATGACAAAGCGAACGTCGGGCTTATCAATACCCATTCCGAAAGCTATGGTGGCCACAATTACGTCTACTTTTTCGTTCAAAAACATATCTTGTCTGGCCGAACGAATATTGGATTCTAAACCTGCATGGTAAGCCACTGCACTTACACCATTGGCTTGCAACAAACTTGCTAATTCTTCGGTGGTTTTACGGTTAAGGGTATAAATAATACCACTTTTGCCGCGCATGCTGTGAATGAACTTAACAATGCTTTTCAGCGTTTGCTCTTTTGATAATTTAGGTACGATTTCGTAATAAAGATTGGCTCTATTAAACGATGAAATAAATATTTTCGGATCACGGAGCTCCAAGTTTTTGACAATATCATCTTGTACTTTAGGAGTGGCCGTAGCTGTTAAGGCAATAATGGGGATTTCGGGATTAATTGCCTCAATCATGCCCCGCAATTTGCGATATTCTGGACGAAAATCATGCCCCCATTCCGAGATACAATGGGCTTCATCGACAGCAACAAAAGAAATGTTTAAATCAGAAAAGAACTCAATATTTTCTGCTTTGGTAAGTGTTTCGGGCGCTACATACAGCATTTTGGTGCGGCCTTCGGTAAGGTCTGATTTTACTTTACGTTGCTGTACTTTGCTCAATGTTGAATTAAGAAAATGAGCTATATTATCTTCGTCGCTATAGCCCCTAATTAAATCCACCTGATTTTTCATTAACGCAATCAGCGGAGAAATAACAATTGCCACCCCTTCACTCAATAATGCTGGTAATTGGTAACAGAGCGATTTGCCACCACCCGTAGGCATAATGACAAAAGTATCTTTCTTGTCTAGTACATTTTGAATGATTTGCTCTTGATCACCTTTGAATTTATCGAAGCCAAAATGTTTTTCTAATTCTTTTTTAAGGTTATACTTAGTCTTGACAGTACTAGTAGATTTGGTCATGTTCTTAATTGGATAATTTTTGGAGCCAGGTACTTTTGGAGTGAAACACCAAAAAATACATAAAGAACGTTTATCATGTAACGTTTAAAAGGCTATTGTACAAAAATAGCATAATTATTGGTAAATAAAAGCAATAAACAAAGGCTTTGACATAATTTTAAAGTTATCGTTTTTTGTGCCGAAAACAATTAATTTCGTGACGCATTAAGCTCCATTTTTTTATAAAAAGCCAGCCCCAATCTACCTATATGAAAAACATTCAACCATTCGCAATCTTGGGTTTATCCATTATAACCTTCGTCGCTTGTAAACCCAAAGAAACAGACTTGCTTACTGTAAAGGATGGATTAATTGGTTCCTGGAAATTACAGCAGCAAGGTAGCGACCTCAACAAGAACAGGAAATTCGATACCGATGAGAAAAATGCTGTTGCCGATTCCTCAAAATTTACCTTTCAACTGATTAAAGACGGTAGTGGTTACAAAATTGGGGCTAACAGTAGCTATGTGGATACTATGAAATGGGTTTTGTTTAATGATGAATCGACCTTGCATTTTCAGCTTTATGACAAGGGTTTTGTCAACAACCAATATTATACATTTGAGTATGGTTCCAAAACTTTGATCCTAGTCGACACAACTGTTTCGCCAGTGTATTTCAGGTTTTTCGAAAGGCAAAACTAAAAAATAATTGAAGTATTTTTTTGAAAATCAAATACTCTTACTTACTTTTGCAATCCCAAACGGGGAAATGGTTCCGTAGCTCAACTGAATAGAGCATCTCACTACGGATGAGAAGGTTTCAGGTTTGAATCCTGACGGGATCACACAAAGAGTTCTATCTTAAACGATAGAACTCTTTTTTTTGCTGTTGATATGAGATTTGAGGAACAATAAATAGAAAGAAACTGATGCCTAGGGAATCTAATCTTTATTGTAGTAGTTAAATGATGTATGCACAAAATACAAAAGCGAGTTGACACTAATGCCAACTCGCTTCTGTGTTGCCTAACAAAAGGCCTATTTATTTCACTTTCGTTATTTTGATTGTGTTGGTGGGCAAATGCTCTGCCACAGGTGTGCTGCAGGTATTCACGACAATATCCCCTTCTTGGAGCAAACCCCTATCTTTCAAAAAGCCAATTTGATCAGAAATAATCTTGTCGATACTCTCTTCTACCTCATAATAAAAGGCTTGAACACCCCAACTCAAACTCAATTGATTCACCAAACTTTGGGTTTTGGTAAATACAAATAAGGGCGAACGTGGCCTGTAGCTAGACAACATAAATCCTGTATAACCCGACTGCGTCATCCCGATTAAGGCATTGGCTTTTACATCACGGGCCATTTCGCAAGCGTTATAACAAAGGGCATCGCTGATAAAAGAGGGAGAATGAGGCTGTGGTATTAGGTTTCGGTTGTAAACAGTTTCTTCTTTTTCAACTTCGCTAATGATATTGACCATTGTACGAATCACTAGCTCGGGATATTGCCCCATTGCCGTTTCGCCACTGAGCATTACCGCATCGGCACCTTCTATAACCGCATTGGCTACATCGGTTACTTCACTGCGGTTGGGACGAGTACGGTCGATCATACTTTCCATCATTTGCGTAGCAATAATTACAGGTTTAGCCCTATGAATACATTTGCGAATGATATTCTTTTGAATCATTGGAATTTTTTCCAAAGGCAATTCAACACCTAAATCTCCACGAGCCACCATTACCGCATCAGAGGCCAAAATAATTTCACGCAAATTCTCTACAGCTTCGGGCTTTTCAATTTTGGCAATGATTTTAGCATCATGCCCTTTGTCTTTTAATATTTTGCGCAATTCATTAATGTCATTGGCGGTACGCACAAAGGATAGTGCTATCCAATCTATATTATTGTGCACTATAAAATCAATATCAGCTAAGTCTTTTTCGGTAAGGGAGGGCAAGGAAACTTTGGTATCGGGTAGATTAATTCCTTTTTTGGAAGTTAGATCTCCAGGGGTAGTTACTTGTACTTTTACCCGGGTATCCTCCCCTACTTCTAACACTTTTACCTCGATCTTTCCATCATCAATCATGATGGTTTCGCCCACCTTTACATCATTGTGAAAGTTGGGATAGGATAAGTATACACCCTCCAAATTTCCTAATCTTTTTTCGTTGGTAAAATGAAAGATATCACCTCTACGCAAAGACAAAACATCATGCTCTATTTCACCAACACGTAATTTAGGTCCTTGCAAATCAGCCAGTATAGCAATATTAAAAGGGAAGCTGGCATTTATCCTATGGATATGCTCAATGACTTCTAAATGCTGAGCATGAGTACCATGGCTAAAGTTGAGCCTAAATACATTGACCCCCTCTTGTACCAGCGCCAATAATTTTTCGTAAGAATTACATGCAGGCCCTACAGTGGCCACTATCTTGGTTTTGTGTAACATAATAAAAAGGGTGGTTAAATAGCAGCAATCTTACTACTAGGGATAATGTTAATCGGAAAATTACAAGAGTTGGCAATAAAGCATTTGTGATGTGCTTGGCTATGCAATTCGACAGCCTTTTCCAGCATCCATTCCTCGGCCACACCAACAATGGGATGTAAGGTAATGGATGCAAAATGGCCGGGAGCGCCAGGCGAAACATCCAATACGCCTTCGGCCTTATCTGTGTAACTATGCACTACAATATCATGATCGGCACAGAGGTGTAAAAACCAAAGCATATGGCAAGTAGCCAATGAGGAAACAAAAAAATCTTCGGGATTATATTTGGCTGCATCACCTCGAAAAGGAGTGTCCGAAGAACATTCTAATAAGGGCTTTCCCGCAACGAGAACAGTATGGCTACGATCATACACTTCATAATTTTCGGTACCTAAGCCCTTATTTCCTGTCCACTCTACTGCTACAGTATAATGATGATTTTTGTTGACCATTTGGTTTTTGTTTTATTCCCAACAAAAGTAAACTTCTTCTGGATAGTCACCATCAGCTATGTTTATTTTAACGTTCAGTGGCTCAAGTGTGTAGATTTAATGCTCGATTATGAAAGCAATCAGCCTTTTGCTTCACAAAAAATGCCCTTCATCGGGAAGGGCATTTTTTCAACTTTCAATTATGATTTTTCCATTAATCTATTAGATCAACACTGCGGGCCACAAAGGCCGTCAAATCTGCACCAGTCAACATTCCTTGGCTCAATAGGGCCAAGTCGAATGCTTGACGTGCGAGGCGTTTTTGTGTGTCTTCATCATTGGTTTCGAGCATACGTTTGATGAGTTTATGGTTGCCATTTACCGACACTTTATAGTTGTCGGGCAAATTGCCATAAAAGCCCATCATTCCGCCACCACCCATTTTGCTCATATCTTTCATCCGACGCATAAATTCATCCATCGTCACAGTTACAGGCATTTCATCAGGACTTAATCCAGTTACTTCAACATTCATCGAGCTTTTATCAATCGCCTTGTCAAACAATTCCTTTACGGTCTTGCTTTCGTCTTCGCTTAAGACACTTTCAATTTGTATGTCCTTTTCAATCAATTTATCCAACACATCCGCATCGACGCGTTTCAATTGTGTTTTTTCGAGTTTTTGCTCCATTTGAGAGATGAAATGATTATCCAATGGGCCATCCATCAACAATACATCATATCCACGCTTCTCGGCATTGCTGCTAAAACCATGTTGTTTTGCGGTATCATTGCTATACAAATACACCACATTACCCTCCTTATTCGTTTGTTCTGTTTTTACTTTTTCGGCATATTCGGGAAGGGTAAAATAGTTGTTGTGTACGTTATTCAGCAACACAAAATCTTTTGCACGGTCGTAGAATTTCTCATCGCTGACCATACCATATTTGATAAACAAGCCAATATCTTTCCACTTGTCTTCAAAGGCCTTACGGTCGGCCTTGAACAGTTCTGACAATTTATCAGCTACCTTTTTAGTGATATAAGAATTGATTTTTTTCACATTGCCATCGGCTTGCAAAAAGCTACGGGATACATTCAGCGGTATGTCTGGGCTATCAATGACACCGTGCATCAACATCAAAAATTCCGGAACAATATCCTTTACCTCGTCTGTAATGAACACTTGACGGCTGTACAATTTGATTTTGTTGCGCTGCAATTCCATTTCGTTCTTCACTTTCGGGAAGTACAAAACACCAGTCAAATTAAAGGGATAATCTACATTCAAATGAATCCAAAATAATGGCTCTTCGGAGTAAGGATACAATTCTTGGTAAAAACCCAAGTAATCTTCATCTGTTAATTCGCTGGGTGATTTGGTCCAGATAGGCGCTGTATTGTTGATGATGTCATCAACTTCTACCTCTTTATATTTTGGCTTACCTTCTTCGTCTTCGCCATCAGGAATGCTTTCTGTTTTGGTACCAAATTGAATTGGAATGGGCAAGAACTGTCCGTACTTCAACAAAATCGCACGCAATTTGTGCTCGTCGAGGAATTCAGCGCTTTCTTCATTGATATGCAATACCACATCCGAACCACGGGTGTTGCGATCCCCTTCTACAATTTCGAAAGAAGTGCTCCCATCGCAAATCCAGCGGGCAGGCTGCGACCCATCTTGATAGCTAAGGGTGTTGATTTCAACTTTATCGGCTACCATAAAGGCCGAGTAAAAACCCAATCCAAATTTGCCAATGATTTCGTTGGCGTCTTTGGCTTCTTTGAATTTTTCC
>JAXITL010000082.1:0-6790 GCA_034680125.1 Chitinophagaceae bacterium | reverse complement strand
TTGCTGATGATTAACAAATAATCTTCTGTTTCACCATCAGGATAACCATTACAAGGCAAAACATCGGCTGCCGTTGCGGCACCTTTCTTCATAATGACACGCATACCTACTGTATCCAAAGCAGCCGTTGTAGGTACCGTAAAGCTCGTTATAAAGTCTGCCTTAGTACCGCTGACTACTTGAAAGCCTGCAAGTTCTGTTGAGGGATTATAAACACCATCGGCATTATAATCAATATACAAGGCAACGCCTGAGGTGGCAAAGGAGAAGGTGTCTCGCGTAACGCCCATTACAGAAAACTTGTAGGTGGTGTCCCTGTTTACCTCTTTAATGGGCCTCATGCCTGTAAATAAAGTATAGGGGCGATATACGCCTTTGTTTAAAAAAGCAGGAGTGCCGGTACCGGTATTAATTAAAGTATCATTGCCTGCGGCAATTAACTTGAAGCTACCAATATTTACGGTCAGGACATCATTAGTAGCAGCAGAGTAGCAATAACAGTTATAAGATTGAGTAATCAAGGTAACGCGTTTTGCTACCGTAGTGTCATACATGTTTGATTTGCTGCAAAAAACAATCATTCTGAAAAAGCTATCATTGTAAATGCCCGACCCAATTAATTGTGTAGGAGAAATAGCTCCTGTAATGTTGGCCCAAGGGCCAGTAGCGCTAGGGGCTGCTTGCCATTGATAGCTAACGCCAAAGGTTGAAAATGGATTTGGTGTGGCTCCAGAAGCTTTTAACACGAATGGAGAACCAGGACAAACGCTATCTGGCTGACTAACTACGCCTGCAGTAGGCTTGCCGCAACACTCTTGGTAAAACTGATAAACGTCCTCGTCTTTCGGACGCGAAGTAACCGCTGGACCATAAGAACCCGATTTGTTAAGGGCTGGCGCAGAAGGAACTGTACTCGCGTTGATAATAGAATAATCATATCCTGGTGTACAGGGCCAAGTAACAATTCCTGTTGGTGCCGTTACACCCAAGCCAATCATGTATGGAGTCGAACCCGCTGCAACTGTTGATGTACCATTTTTGTAGCAATACTCAATAATGTCACTTCCCTCATATAGCTTTACCTGAACACTCATTTTTTGAGAGCCAAATGTTAAAGAATCCCAACTCCAGTCTTTCCATTCCATGGTAAAAACTTTAAGACCCGTTGACAACAATTCTGTATAATAAGTTGCTGTACCGCCCGTTCCGTTCATTGTTTTGCCATAAAACGGCCACAAGCCAGGAAATACGGGATAGCCCGCCGCCGGGTCATTTTTACAACCCGATACTGCAGCACCAAATTTTATCCAGCCAGCAGAAGATACCTGAACAGTAGTGTACGAAGATTTACCTCCACCACAAGCGCCAAATTTAAAAGTAAAGCCCAAAGGAATGCCGGACTTGTTGCCGCAAGATGATTCAATATCGGTGACTCTTGTTCCGTCTGATAAAAACTCAAATGGTCTACTAAAAACATTAAGGTTTAACCCACAAGCAAGCTTATCTTGGGCGGATGCATTTAGCGTAAAGAGTAAGGAAAGCAATAGGGTTGTTGCTTTGAAAAAGGTAAATATTTTTTTCATAACAATCAGGTTTTGATTGAATAAATGGCGCTTACTCTAGGATAGGATTTTCAGCATTCTCCTGTGTTTTTTGTTGTGATCTGTTATCGTTTTCATAAAACAGACGGCACAACGAAGCAGCAAGATAAAATTATTATTTGAAAAAACAAATTATTGTTTCCACAGAGGCGGGAAAAAGAAAGGGCTTGGAAAAGCTCCAAGCCCTCTGATTATTTTTCACTTTATAATTATTTTAACTGTACGCCGCCAGAGCCAATTTTATAGCCCCCATTGTAAAAACTGATGGTATAGTCACCCTTAGGGTAGCTATTGTCCTGCCTCCAATCTACGCTTACATTGGTCATCTTTTCCCCTTTTTCTAAGTTTACTCTTTTGACAACAGTGTAATTGATCGCGCCGCCATCTGCGCCCGATGTGACCCCCGAGCCATAGGCTGCGTTGCTCAAAAGCTTGCCTCCAGGGCCCTCTATTACTACAAATACTTCATTGAGTCCGCTTTCAACAATTCGGTTTTCGTCAATATCAAAAACAACCCTTAAAATATCCACTTTTTTAGCTTTCGATGTTTCTACCTCTTTTTCCCCATTGCGCTTTTGGTTGATGGGCTCCATCTTAATGTTAGAAATATGCAGCACCGATCCTAGTTTTTTCAATTGAGCAGCTTCGGCATTTACGGCCTCGTTTTCTTTACTAAGCTCCGTGTTTTCGCTAATGAGCGTAGTATTTGCTGTTTCCAATTCTGCAATGCGCTCTTCGTAGGTTTTTACTTTGCCACGCAATGAGCCGATAAGCGATTGGGCCTTTTTTAGATCAGCAATCGTTGCATTCTTTTTGCCTAAAAGCGATTTGATTTGCGATTTCAATTTACCCAACTCCCCGTCTTTGTCCTTTACCAATTGGTCCAACTCGGCGTTTTTGCCCGTGAGGTCGTCCAGCCTAGCCAATGCCGCATCGTATTGGTTTTGTAGTGTGTCTTTAGCGGCATTGATGTCCGTATTTTCAGAAATCAGAAAATTATTTTGTTCTGATACTTTATTTTTACCTACAAACAAATACACATTGCCCGCCATTGATAGGGCCAACAAGCCTAGAAGTATTTTGTTATAGCTTTTGGGCGCAGCTGGTTTTGGGGCAATGCTGCCGTTGCTCGGCAAGCTTGTATCTTGGTCCATAATATTAGTTTTTTAAAACCTGTTTTTGCAAATGTAAAATTCATTCTATGACAAACGAACATTTAAAACGCATCCTCTTTATCGACATTGAAACGGCTTCTGTTACACAGCGCTGGGAAGAGCTGAATGAAAACATGCAACAGTTGTGGGTAAAAAAGGCTAAAACCATTCGAGGCGTCAGCGAAGAAGACGCTTTGCCATCAAGGATTTTCGAAGAGAAGGCGGGCATTTTTTCAGAGTTTTCAAAGGTGGTTTGCATCAGCATTGGCAGCCTTGTTTTGCACGAAAACGAGTGGGTTTTTAGGCTTAAATCTATCGTAGATCAAGACGAGAAAATATTGTTAAATAACTTTTTGACCATCCTTTCTCGATTCGAAGCCTCCCATAAAGAAATGAAGTTTTGTGGCCATAACATCAAAGAATTTGACTTACCCTTCCTTTGCCGCAGGATGGTTATTAATGGCATAGCGCTACCTGGCCCTTTGCAATTAAACAATAAAAAACCTTGGGAAGTCCCTCATCTAGACACCTTAGAGCTTTGGAAATTTGGAGATTATAAAAACTACACCTCTTTGGCTCTTTTGGCAGAAGTATTGGGCCTACCTTCGCCCAAAAGCGATATTGACGGCAGCATGGTAGGTAAAGTGTATTGGGTAGATAGAGATCTGGATCGAATCGCTCAATATTGTATGCAAGACGTGCTCTCCACAGCCAAAGTATATTTGCATTTGACGGGGCAAAACAACATTGAAATTGTGCCCGCATACTTGTAATTAAAGCGTAAAAAGAAATATGGTAGCGGATTATAAACAAATAGTCGACTCAATCAAAAACAAAAACTATGCTCCCGTTTATGTATTAGATGGGGAGGAAGCTTATTTTTTCGACAAATTAATTCCGCTTTTTGAAGAGGGTATATTGACCGCCAGCGAGCGCGATTTTAACCTGAGTGTATTGTATGGGCGTGATACAAGCTGGAAAGAGCTTATCAATACCTGTAGGCGCTTCCCCATGTTTGCCGAACACCAAGTAGTAATCCTGAAAGACGCGGGTTCGCTTGGCGATTTTGGTGAGCTAGCTACCTACTTCGAACAGCCATCACCGAGCACCATATTGGTGATAGAATATCGAAACAAAAAGATTGACGGAAAAACAAAAGTGCACAAAACAATCAAAGAGCACTGCGTTTATTACAGCGCCGAAAAAGTAAAAGAGGAAGCCATGCCCTCTTGGATACAGCGCTTTGGCAAAGAAATTCAATTTGACATTGGCGACCGCGAAGCCGAAATGCTGACGCTGTATTTGGGCAATCACTTACAAAAAATTACCAATGAAATAGAAAAAATACGCCTCAACGCCCCAGAGGAGCAATCCTTAACGCCTGCACTTATTCAAAAACATATTGGCATCAGCCGCGACTATAATATTTTTGATTTCCCGGAGGCCTTTTCAACGGGCAACAAAGACAAGCTCTACCGGATGCTTTCTTTTTTTCTAACCAATGTTAAAGCGGCCCCTATGGTTTTGGTGACCGCATCTTTTTACACTCATTTTAATCAGATATACAAAGCTAATTTTGCTGCCAAGCTGCCCGAAAAAGAATGGGGCGCCGCTATAGGCACAAGCCCTTACTTTGCCAAAAATGTAATGAGCAAAACACGCAAGTGGCCTTTGCATAAAGTAGAGGAGTGCTTGCTCATCATTGCTCAATTTAATGCGCGTGCCGTGGGCGTAGATTCGGCAGCAAGCGACACCGAGTTGTTGAAAGAAATGATGGGGAAATTAGAAATTGTAGAGATGAGCTAGAAGCAAGTCATCCTTCTCAAAAAATAAGCGAAAGGCGCAACCAAACTTTTGGCTGCGCCTTTCGCTTATACCCTTTGCGCCATTAATTTGTTGCTTTTGCAATCAACTCTTTGGCCATTTTCACATAATCGTCATTTTTTGCTTCGGTAGCCATAGCAACAACTTCATTAGCCGTGGCAATAGCCGCTTTTTTGTCCCCCATTTTTAATTCTATTTTTGCCTTCAACAAGCGCACCCAATAGGCCTTGGGGTTTTGTTCTGTTGCTTTTTCAACCCACATTTTGGCTTTGCCTAGATCTTTATTATTGTCGAAATAATAAGAGGCCGATTGAAAATAAGGGCGCGTATCATTAGCCATTGCAGCATCAATATTTTTCATCACCTTGCCATCAATTTCTGTTGCTATTTTAATGGGCACTCTCGTGTTCTCCCAAAGCAATTCGAGGGTTGCTGTTGTTGGTTTGACTTTGGCAATATTAATCGTGAAAGACTCCGTTTTAGCCTCAGTATATTTAGCCGGAACGCTAATGCGTGCCACTTCTTTTTCCTGCTTGTAGTCTGCCGTGTTGCCTCCTAGTGTAAGGTCGCTATATAACATTACTGTCCAAGTGCTTTTGCCCGGAATCGTGTACAATGCATAGGTGCCTGCCTTTACGGGCACATCACCAAAACTAATGTCATCACTGAAGGTCAATTTTGTGGCTGCATTTGCGCCGGTGCGCCATACTTTTCCGTAAGGGACAAGGTCGCCAAAAACAACACGGCCCTTAACTGCCGGGCGAGAATACTCTACACTAATATCGCCCAACCCAAAGCTTTGTTTGATGGTTTGAGAGGGGCTTGGGGCGGGAACTTTAAGCCCTTGCGCGTTAACGGTACATGTGCCTAGGGCCAAGATTGCCACAGAGGCAATTGTCATTAAATTATGCTTCATCATGCTTATGTTGATTTGTTTGTGAATCAGTGAAAAAATTTTTTATTGGGAAACCAAAACCTTGCCTGCCTGGTAGCGATAAAGATAAAGGTGTTTATTCTCGGTATAGTAAAAGTTGTTGTCTTTGTCCCATTTGGGTTTTAAGTCGTACTTGGTAAACAAAGCCATAGACTTGTCTTCTGTCTTTTCGTTAAAAACGGCTCCGTATTTATTGAGGAGATCGGTCATCCAAAAAACAAGCTCAAAGCCACGATAGGTGATGTCGTTGGCTTTGCCGCCAAATTTAATTTTGTGTTTTTCTGCGATGCTTTGGGCCAAAGCGCTATTGGCATCAAAATTATAGGGCTGCGTAATTGTTATGGCCACATTTTCGCCAAGCTCCATCATTTTTTTGTTGCTGCACATTCCTTTCCAACTGGGCATTCCATAAATTTCAAAATGATATTTGGGGAAGCAGCGGTGAAGCTTTTGAATGATTTTCTCGCAGTAATTGGCATCCAATATGGGCATCACCAACAGGTTAGTATTCATACTGTCTAACAACAAGGAGAGCTTTGTGGAGTCGGGCATTTTATTGCAATCTACTTCTATTGCATGACTAAGCTCCTTCTCCTCCACCATAAAATGATAGGCCAGACTGTCTACCGATAGAGATTCTCTTTTGAAAATAAATACCGACTCCTGACCTTTCTTTTTTACTACAGATTGCACAATCGCTTCGCAGTTATTTTGCAAGGTAGGATTCATCAAAACGAAATAAGGGTTGTCTTTGATATTGGCGTCTGAAGGAGAAAATGCCGAAATAAAATTAATTTTTTTGCTTGCCGCAAACTTTGCCAATAGAGGTACTTGGGGCGCCGATACATATCCAATAATCAAGTCGGTATGCTCGAGGCTGTCTTTTTGTAACAGCTCCTCAATTGTTGCGCCCTTGGCCGTTAGGTCATGTACAAAAATGTCGGTCTTGTAACCCATATGGGTTAGGCTATCAACCGCGATGCTAAGACCCTCATAAAAACTAATACCTGCTTGTGCTTTTTCGGGAACCTTACTTTTAAATGTTGGCTTATCCTCTTTTATCAATTCGTCCAAATAAAGCGGCAATAACACATCGATTCGATAGCGCTCTTTGGCTATACTTTGGGGATATTCTATTGCTCTTTTTTTCTTGGAATGGGCTACAGGCTCCGATGCCACAGAATCTATATTTAGTGCTGCCGCTTTCTTTCTTTTGCCGCCACCTCTTTTCCAAAACTGCGCGGAAGCGCCATTGCCTAGGGCAAGGCACAACAACA
>JAXITL010000081.1:0-6995 GCA_034680125.1 Chitinophagaceae bacterium | reverse complement strand
TCATCTCCTGCGCCAGGAATGTATCCAATATTGTTACCCTCTTTTTGCACATCGATTTTTATCAATTTTACCTGGGCGTCCGACAAGGTAAATTGTGCAGGAATATGGTCGAAATCGATGCGCTTAATGCTTTTGTTATAGTTTTTGCCGTCAATCACTAATGAGGCTGAAATGCTTCCTGATACAGCGTTTTCTTCGGGAGTAATATAAGCGTCAATAATCGCCTCGTCATTTTTAGCAACTAAATCGAAGCTTTTATTTTCTGTTTCTATTTTCCAACCCTTACTTGTTGCCAAAAGCAATTCGCCTTTCACCTTTCCCGTATTTGCTTTGACTACAAAACGAATTTTCTTTTCGTTTTGATTTCTAAAAACATAAGCAGCTTCACTTGTGTTGACCGTTGCTGGTGGCAATATTTCCAAAGGTCGGTAGCGTTCACCTTTTACAGGGTCGGTAGATTTAAACACAATAGGACTTGTATGTTGAAATAGAATGCCGCTAATCGTTAAATCAATCGTGACATTTAGTGCCGCTTTGTTTTCACCTTGCCCAATGAGTTGTTGTTGCTCTACGATAAAAGAACCCGCAGTATGCGCCTTGGCCAACCAATAGGGAGTAGAGAAATTAGTCTCTGCACTTAGCTTTTCCTTTCTTTTAAAAGTGTACAGTTGATTTGCTTTCAACTCGAATTGGGCAATGCTATCACTCGAAATATAGTGTAGCTTATTGATTTTTACCTGCGCCTTATTGCGCGCAATGATTTGTGTCGTTAAGTCGAGGTGTTTGCCTGGAATGGCCGTATAATCTGCTGTGCTAGCTTCTATCCACAATCCAGCACAAGCGAAAATGATTTCTTTTAATTCAGTAAGTTTTTGATTTTTCCAGTAGTCTGCCTCTGAATTTTTATAATTGCTTGACTCTAATTGTTGGTACATATTTACAAGAGCAGGAATCGATTTTTCGGGCGCTACTGTGTTGTATTGGGCTATGCAATTATCCAAAAGCGTTTTGAATTTTGCTGTAGTACCAAAGCGATTCCAAATAGTATTGATGCCTTCAAACAAATCTTTTCTTGCTGTGTCACCTCCGAGTTGCTTAAAATATTCAAATGCTTCACCGCGTGTTTTGGCCGAGCCAAAGCCTTGGCTTTTGTGCTTAGAGCGGCTTTCGGCGGCTATTTCGCCGTAAGATTTTCCTAATAAAGGATTATATCCACCCACATCTATTTTTAATTGATTTTCGGCAGTCGTATTGAGGCCACCAAAATTAAAAGTGTTCCAAAAAATGCGTTTGGCTTGCCATAATTGTGTTTCTTTCAATTGTTCTGGAAAGCGAGTGGGGTCACCGGCAGCTTTAAAAGCCTCTAGTGCTAGTATTGCGGAGGCTGTATGATGCCCGTGTCCCCCTTCGCCTGTTGTAGGGAAACGACAAATAATCACATCGGGTTTGAAATTTCTAATCACCCAAACCATATCCGCTAGCACTGATTCTTTATTCCAAAAAGTAAAGGTTTCTTCTGGGTTTTTTGAAAAGCCGAAATCGTAAGCACGGGTAAAAAATTGCTCAGCGCCATCTACCCTTCTTGCCGCCAATAATTCTTGTGTGCGAATCAGTCCCAACATTTCACCTTGTTCCTTGCCAATTAGATTTTGTCCACCATCGCCACGCGTGAGGGATAAATATCCGGTTCGTAATTTTCGTTCATTGGCCAAATAGCCCAATAGGCGTGTGTTTTCGTCATCAGGATGTGCTGCAATATATAGTACTGAGCCTAGGGTATGTAGCTTTTTGAGCTTTTGTACAATTTCGGATGAAGTATATTCTTTATTTGCTTGCCCATATGATGGGAAATGGAGCGCAAGAATTATAGAAAAAGCAACTAGGGCTTTTTGGAGATGCATAGTTAAGTGGGTTATTTTATTTGTTTGCAAGATACAAAAGGCCTTTAGCTAAAAAAGGTTAGCTGCAATTAAAACTTAATGGTGGGTACATAAAATGGCCCACGGTTTTAATCGTGGGCCATTTCTATGTGCTATTTTAATGGTGCTTTGTTGATTAAATAGTATAGACCACTAAGCCATCACGGGTTTTGGGCTCAAACCAAGTGCTTTTGGGAGGCATTACTTGACCACTATCCGCAATGTCAAACAACTGTTGAATGCTTACGGGGTAGCAAGAAAAGGCCACGGCCATATCACCGCTATTTACGCGTGTTTCTAGCTCTTTAAGTCCGCGAATGCCGCCTACAAAATCCACGCGCTTGTCGGTGCGAGGGTCGTGAATAGCCAGTATTTTTGAAAGCACTTTATTTTGAAGAATGGTCACATCTAGAATGCCAATGGGGTCTTGGGTATAGGCTGTAGGTTTTGCTGAAAGGCGATACCATTGCCCATCGAGATACATGCCAAATTCGTGTGCTACAGCTGGTCGATAGGGCTCTGCTTCACCTGTTTTTGCAACAGTAAAATCTTCATTTAGCGCAGCTAGAAATGCATCGCTACTCAAACCATTCAAGTCTTTGGCTACGCGATTGTAATCTAAAATGGCCAATTCGCTTTCTGGGAAGATGCAGGTGATGAAATAATTAAAGGCTTCCTCTCCTGTGATGGCAATATCACTGCTGTTCATTTCTTCATATACTTTCGCTGCAGAGGCGGCACGATGATGCCCGTCTGCAATATAGGTGGCAGGCACCTCTTCGTTAAATAAGCGTGTGATACGCGCTACCTTGGCATAATCATCCATTACCCAAACTTTGTGTCCCACGCCGTCTTCGGCTACAAAATTATACGTGGCCTCATGGTCTTTTTTCCACTGGGCAATAATTTGTTGTACATCTGCATGGTCGCGATACGCCAAGAAAACAATACCTGTTTGTGCTCGTGTAGTTTTGATATGGTTAATACGGTCAAGTTCTTTTTCAGGGCGTGTAAATTCATGCTTTTTTATCACGCCTTTATTGTAGTCGTCTATCGATGAGCCGCACAACAATCCTGTTTGCGAGCGGCCATTCATCACTAATTCATAAATGTAGTAGCATGGTTCTTTGTCTTGTATCAAAATGCCATCGGCAATCATCTGATCCAAATTTTCTTTAGCTTTTTGATAAACTTCTGCGCTATGGACGTCAATGCCAGCGGGCATATCCACTTCTGAGCGCGTAACGTGGTAAAAGTTCAAAGGGTTTTTTGCTATTGCACGAGCTTCTTCAACATTTACAACATCATAAGGTAATGTAGCCACTTGAGCTGCAATTGCTTGTTGCGGTCTTAATCCTTTAAAAGGGATAATCTTTGCCATGTTTTAGGTATGTTTTAGTTTTTCTTGTTCAAATTGTTTCAGTAAGGATACAAGTTTTTCTACTTGTTGCACAGTAATGGCATTGTATAATGATACACGTAATCCGCCTACGCTTCTATGCCCTTCAATTCCTTCGATGCCATTTTCTTTGCAAAAAGAAATGAGTTCTTTTTTTGTTTCGCTAGCAGATGTCTGAAAAACAACATTCATTTTGCTCCGACTGTTTTCGTGTACAATGCCTTCTAGTAAAGTGTTGCGATCTATTTCTTTATACAGCAATGTTGCTTTTGCGTTGTTGTCTTTTTCTATGCGATCAATGCCCCTCTCTTTAATCCAGCGCAATACAAGTAAAGAAACATAGATGCCAAATACAGGAGGGGTATTGAGCACGGAATGCTGCATTACTTGTTGTTGATAATCTAATATGGGTGGTAGTTTTCGGACAATTTTGCCTAGTAAGCTTTTCTTGATTACGACCAAAGTAACACCAGCAGCACCGAGATTTTTTTGCGCCACAGCATAAAACAAATCAAATCGGCTGTAGTCTCTTTGTTGGGAAAAGATATCGCTACTCATATCGGCAAAAAGGGGCACTGGCGACTCTGGAATGCTCGAAAATTGGCTGCCGTAAATGGTATTGTTGGTCGTGTAATGTAGATAGCTAAGGGTGTTGGGTATGGGCGCTTCGATTTCTGGAAGCATAGTATAATTTAGAGCACGAGATGAGGCAATAGTATGTACATTTCCGTATTGTCTCGCATGCTCTTGTGCATCATGAGCCCAAAAGCCACTATCGATGTATCCTGCGCTAGCAGGGCTATCCAAAAAGTTCATGGGTATCATGGCAAATTGTAATCGTCCACCACCTTGCAACCAAAGCACTTCATAATCATCAGCTTTGAGCTGACACAATTCTAATACAAGCGCTTTGCTTTCGTTTAATAAATCCTCAAATAGTTGGCCACCTCGGTGTGGTATTTCTAAAATAGATAGCCCTGAATCTTTATAGTTTATCACCGCTTGAGCTGCCTCTGTCAATACCACTTGTGGTAATGCTGCGGGTCCTGCTCCAAAATTAATAATGGGTGAAGTTGTGTTCATTTATTTTTTCTCTTCTTGGCTAAAGGTTACACCACCGCTCACCGCAAATTTCATGGCTTCTGCAGCATCCATTTTGGTTACTGGTTTTGTTTCTTTTTTATCGATTACAATTACCCAGCCTGAAATAGCATAGGCATGGGGCATATACACGGCAACCTTATCTTCAAGTCCTAGATTGTCCATACTTTTTTGGGTAAGAAAACCAATTCGCCAAATCTCTGGTTCGTGCTGTACCCTTACCCATACGGGCTTATTAAACTTTCTTTTGTCGCCGACAAAAGAGCCCATTATTTCTTTAACCGAAGAATAGATGTGCTTGATGCCCGGTGTGTGTTCGAGCAAATGATTAAAGGCGTCGATGGCTTTGGCAAAGAAAAATCGGGTGCCTAGGTAGCCTACCAAAGTAACCGTGCTCATCACTACTAAAAAGCCAATGCCGCGTGGTAATTTGAAGGGTAGTATGCCATCAAATGGGATTAAATCATCGACATTTACAAACACTTGGTATATCACGTATGCCGTAACGGCTACAGGGCCTAATATAACCAAGCCTTGAAAAAAGGAGCGAAGTAAAAGTTTTGCGAAGTACCGCATTGAGGTCAATTAAAATTTCTGAACAAAGGTAAGGGCTATAAGCTATATCGTAAGCCTAAAAATCCTCGAATTCCTTGTAAGGAGGCATAATTATAACTGGGGTCGAAGGTATAGCCTTTTGGGTTGGCCACAGGGTCGTTTATGTTTTTGTCAAAGGGGTCGAAGGCGCGCATAATAGGATTTTGTGGAACGAAATTCAGTAGGTTTTTGACACCCATGTACAGTTCTATTTGCTGGCCCACCTTATAGGTTAGCTGTAGGTTAGCAATGCAAAACCAAGGAGAATATTCTGGACGGAAATCTTGGGCTAATAGGGGTAAGCGCATAGGGCCAGTCCATTTTGCTGTAAAATCAATGATCCATTTTTTATGTGGGGTGTAGGTGGCAATGCTATTACCCGACCAAATCGGTGCATGCAACTGTTGACGGCTTTGCAATTGTCCCTTGCTGTCCTGCTGGCGCAATAAAACATTCAAATAGCTCAGGCCAAGCGTCAGCTTTAAAGGAAATCGAAAACTCTTGTCTGCGTTGATAGAAATGCCGCGCGACACTGCATGGCCATTGAGGTTTTTGTATATGATTTTTTGGGGGTCACTGTCAAAATCCCCTACAATTTTATTGGTAAAATAAGCATAAAACCCTGTTATATCAATACTCATGGGGCCGCTTGGACTTGCTCGGCGCAAGAGGTAGTGGACAGTGCTATTGTAGGATTTTTCGGGCTTTAGTGCTTCGGCAATTATAACAGTTCGTGCTCCTGACAGGGCCGCATGGTCTTCAGTAAATAGATTGACGACCCTAAAGCCCGTGCCAGCACTAGCCCTAAAAGTATGGGTATAGCTGGGCGTAAATTTTACAGCTAATCTTGGCGAATGCACTAGTCCATGGTTTTGATTATAATCTAATCGGTAGCCCGAAAGCAATTTGGTTTTGGGGTTCAGCGTCCATTCATCTTGTAAAAAGACTCCGGGTAAAATAATGTTACTGGGCGCATTTGTTTGGCCATTAGGCGAGGCTGTAGCTGGCGAGTTGTCATCGTAATGGGTATAACGAACAGACGACCCCAAGAGAAAGCTATGAGCTTTGTCCAATTGTTTATCCCAATAGGCTTGCGCAAAGGCTACTTGCTGCCGCGCAATGTAGGGCGTGGTACCATAGACAGAATTTTGATCGTGCCAGTTGTAGGAGAGCTGTGTCATTATTTTTTCTTTAAAGGGCAATTGGTATTGGCCAATTATTTCCCATCTTTTGGTCCCCACTTGTTCGGCATAAATACTATCCCCACCGCGGAAAGCAGTTGTCCAATTGGTCTGACCACCCCAACGGTCTTCGTTTACATAGCGCAGTCCAAGGCTCGCTACACGACCTTCCTTTCGTTGTCTATTCCATTTGTTAAAAATAGAGATGCGGTTTTGTAAAGCCATATCGGTAAAGCCATCTTGGTTGTGGTCTACAGGTTTTTGGAAACGATAATGATTAAGCCCTATGAGGCTTTGGGTTTTTTTACCTAAAGAAAATTTTCCCGCAAGGTCGGCATTGTATTCCTGCCATGATGTAGCCATAATATCGACATTAAGCTTTGGGGCTAAGCTTGCATTTTTGGTAATCACATTAATGATACCGCCCATCGCCTCCGAGCCATACAATGACGAGGCGGGCCCTTTCAGCACCTCTATCCGGTCTATCATACTATTGGGTAAGCCATTTAATCCATACACAGTGGATAGGCTGCTCACAATAGGCATGCCATCTATCAAGATCATTGTATAAGCGCCTTCCATACCATTGATGTGGATGTCGCCCGTATTGCAGACATTGCAATTGATTTGTGATTGCACACCATTGAGTAAGCCCACTGCCTCAAAGAGACTATTTGTTGGATTTTTTTGGAAAAACTTATGGCTGATTAATTCTACGGGCACCACACTTTCGCTGCGGCGTATTGTTTTTAAGCTGCCGCTTACTACTACTTCTTCCATTATTTTAGAAGAGTCTATTTG
>JAXITL010000080.1:0-7444 GCA_034680125.1 Chitinophagaceae bacterium | reverse complement strand
TGGCAACAAGAGCATGAGCTAGACATTGCAGACGGTTTTGAAATTTCAGCACAAGCAGTAAAGAAACAAGCGCGCGTATTTAAAAGCATTCTTAAGCTGGATAAAAATTTCCATATCTATATCCACGGCGACAGAGAATTGATAGAACAGGGGGTAGAAAAAGATGGTCGGAAATTTTACAAGATCTATTATGATAATGAAAGTTAAACGCTGAAGTAATCATAAAATGATTGTGAGTACTTTTTTCAGACAAAGAGAGATACAAACACCAACAATCAAGGTGGTGATTTACAAAGTTTATAACAGCCTCAAATAACATCCAACAGACTTAGTCTGTCGGGCTTTTTTATTATCGTATCTTCGCGTGTTTCCAATATCCTACCTATGAATTCTTTTCAAAAACTAAACCTCAACAGTTCATTGCTCAAAGCCCTAGATGATATGGGTTTTGTACAACCTACTACCATTCAAGAAAAAGTTTTTTCGGTAGTCATGTCGGGTGTAGATGTATGTGGTATTGCCCAAACGGGCACGGGTAAAACTTTTGCCTATTTATTGCCCTGCTTGCGTCAGTGGAAATTTTCAAAGGAACCCTACCCTCAAATATTAATTTTAGTACCTACACGCGAGCTAGTAACACAAGTAGTGAGCGAAGTTCAAAAGTTAACTACTTACATGAATGTGGTCACACTGGGCGTTTATGGAGGCGTTAATACGCGACCACAAATGGCTGCTGCCGAGCAAGGCTGTGATGTTGTGGTAGCCACGCCAGGACGTTTAATGGACTTGGCTTTGAGTGGTTCCTTGAAATTGAAATCCATTAAAAAATTGGTGATTGATGAAATGGACGAAATGCTCAATCTTGGTTTTCGTACACAAATAAAAAATGTACTGGAGCTCTTGCCAGAGCGTCGTCAAAACCTATTGTTTTCGGCCACCATTACGGATGATGTAGCCTTATTGATGCAAGATTATTTTACCAGCCCTGTACGCATCGAAGCAGCGCCAACAGGCACTCCACTTGAGGGCATCGATCAAACCGCATATTTTGTTCCCAATTTTTATACCAAGATTTATTTGTTAGAATTGTTGCTGATGCAGCATCCAGAAATGAATAAAGTATTGGTTTTTGTGGCCACAAAAAAACTGGCTGATGCCGTCTTTGAAGAGATGAGTAAAGGCTTTCCAGATGTGGTGGGTGTAATTCATTCCAACAAAGAACAAAATCATCGTTTCAACACCGTTAATCAATTCCAAAACGGTAATTTCCGTTTCATCATTGCCACTGATATTGTAGCACGTGGTATAGATATTTCATCCGTTTCGCATGTCATCAACTTTGACTTACCAGATGAAGCAGAGAATTATATTCATCGTATTGGACGTACAGGTCGTGCTGACAAAAAAGGCAATGCCATCAGCTTTATTAGCAGTAAGGAAAAGCCATTACAGGAAAATATCGAATCCTTAATGAAGCGTAAAATCCGAATGTTGGATTTGCCTGAAGACCTTGAAATATCTGAAGTGTTGACCGATGACGAGCAGCCTAAAAAGTTTGTTCCCAATATCGTCATCAAACAACCCAAACGCGAAAATGTGGGCGCTGCTTTTCATGAAAAATCGGAGAAGAATAAAAAGCGAAATGTGAAAGTGAGCTACAAAGACAAGATGAAAGCCAAGTATGGAAAACCTATTAAACGCGCACCCAAAAAATAAAAATCGACATCAAAGATGCACAGCATTGTATACAGGCTCGACAATATAAATACCGCTGCAGTAACACTATGGCAAGTGGGTAAAGATTTTTCCGTTTGGACATTTAACGGAGAAATGGGCGCAGGCAAAACAACGCTTATCTCCATTATTTGCCAATACCTTGGTGTGAAAGATGCGGTAAGCAGCCCAACTTATGCCTTAATCAATGAATACAAATTTACTCTAGAAGGTAATCCCAAAACCATTTATCATGCCGATTGGTATCGCTTAAAGGATGCAATCGATGCTAGAAATGCAGGTATAGACGAAAACCTGTACCAACCAAACACGTACAGCTTTATAGAATGGTCATCTATTGCCCCCGAGCTATTGTCTAAACCCTATTTAAAGGTTGACATTGAAGTCGTCAACGAACAGGAAAGGGTGCTTCATTGTACCATTTCTAATTAAGCACTAAAATGATTGCTTTACAACTATTTCCTTACCTTGATGGTACATTTTTCAACTAACATAGCATGTCTTTATCCATACGCCTAGCACTCCTTAGCGATTTAAATAGTATTGTAACCATTTACAATCAAGCTATACTAAAAAAAGGCTTAACTGCCGATCTAGACCTTCAAGATGTAGGTGAAAAAACCAATTGGTTTGAACAGCACAAGCCAGAGCGCTACCCTATTTTTGTGGCTACAAAAAACAATGAAGTGGTAGGTTGGGTATCGCTTAGTCCATATAGAGAAGGAAGAAGGGCTTTACAAGGCACCAGCGAGGTAAGCCTTTACCTAGACGAAAATCACATAGGGAAAGGATATGGAAGTATCATGATGACACACATAATGGCTGAGGCTAAACAGCTGGGTTACACAACAATCATTGCTATTTTAATTGCCAACAACCAAAAAAGTGTGGGCCTATTTACCAAGTTTAACTTCGTGCTTTGGGGCTTGTTACCAGGTATTGTAGAAATAGGCGACGAGAAATTAAACCATTGTATTTATGGAAGACCTTTGCTTTAATTATTCCTTGACAAAAGCCTTAACGGTATACCCTTCATCATTCATCAACTTAATGAAATAAACACCCTGGGGCAAATGCCTTAGGTCTATAAATGCTTGGCCTTGGCATATCATAGCTGTTGTTAAGAGCATTCCCAAACGATTATAAATATACACATTAGCTTGGCCCTTAAAGTTTGAACTGAGGTAAATCCTATCCTTTGCTGGGTTTGGATAAATAGTAAGCTCATTAGGACTTGATGATATTTTTTTTGTGGAGGATTTTGCACCAAGCTGCAACCCTACCAGTACAGGGTCATGATCGGAACTCCGAGCAGCATCATCAGCATATAAAAAACTCCAAAAATTTATTTGGTCACTTGCTCCGTCGTCAATATCATCTTCATAACCCAAATAAGCTGGCTCAACTGAGTTGATATTCCATTTTTCGATGCCGCTAACAAATGGAAGCAAGGAATTACTTGTAAAGGCATTATCCAATGAACCGAGCTGCCCTTGGTATAAATAGGAATAACTTTCTTTAGCGCTCAATATCGTAAATCCTTTACTGCGCAAGCTATCCAAAGGATCTTCTTCAAAATAAGCATTGTAATCACCCATACTGAGTACTTTGTTCGTTCTAGATTTAGGTATTACCTCGGCATTGATAAAACGCGCCAAAGCATCTGCTTGCTTCCTACGTGTATCATTATAGCAACTTTGCCCATCGGCTTGATCTTTATCCAAATCTTTACTACCTGTACAACCCTTTGCTTTAAAATGATTGATGATAAAATTAAAAACGCTGTCGCTGGCTTTTACGCTGAATTTTTGTGCTAATGCAGGGCGATTAAAAATAGTGTCGGCACTGACAATGGCTGTACCTAAAGTGTCTACGGTAGCGCTTTTAAACAATATTCCGCATCTGATCTCATCGGTATTAAAATTCTGCGAAGAGTCACCATCATGCACAAAACTATAAGTACCCGCACCCAAATATGCATTGATTCCATCTACCAAATTTTGAATAGCCGAAAGGCTATTTGTTCCATCATTTTCTATTTCAATAACACCTAGAATATCAACATCCATTTCGATTATGGCCCTTATGATTTTATCTCTTTGCCGCGCAAACTCAGCAAGAGAATGCGCACCCCTATTTGTTGGGAAACCAGCTCCCAGTCCATCTCCATTAAAATAATTGAGCACATTAAAACTACCCACTTTTATAGTAGCCGAATGACCGACATCTGGCACTGGTGGCCGTTTTTGATGCTTGATTTTTATGGCAGAAATCGAGCTTGGTTGAATGCGATAGTGATCAAATGCATAGGCCATGATTCCAGTAAGACTATCGATTGTGCTGCCCACACGCAAAGTATTATTCGAATCAATGTAGGGCAAAAAAGACATCATGGAGGAGCGGCCATCATCCAATAAAATGCTTCGCAAATCATTGATTCCTTTAATAGAGTCTATTGCCGCAACATTGACTTTACCATGCGCACTTGTACCTATTGCCCAAACATCATTGGGGTCGGCAATTTGCGTTGGTTGATACACTAATCCTCCTTGAGACAATGTAATTGTTCCAAACTTGCTGAGCTCACTCTGATCGGTAACTGTTAGGGTATCTGGGAAATGGACCAACATAGCTTCATACCTTTCCCAATCGGCAACTTCCTTGATGGGTAATGAAACAGAAACAGGCTTCGGCAAAGGATTTCCTTTGCTTTGAACAGTAATGGCTCTGGGCAAAAGAATAGCTTGATTATAGGAAGGATAAAGTGGGCCTTCATAAACATCACCCAAAATCTTTAGCTTATCTCCGACATGCACCATACTATCACTGACCACAAAAATCCCTTCAGATGTTAGGATGCTCGTATCTTGATCAAGCTCCTCTTCTTGGAGATAAAATCCGCTCGGACTTAGTAAAGGAAAAATAGAGCTAACAATAGCCTCGATATAGTAAGTGCCTTGCGATGCTTGCATTCCCGATCCCTGAATACCACTTATTGGCATCAACTCATCATCTACAAGAGATACTATGACAGTACTATCCTTCACAGCAAAGCCTGGTAAAGACTCACGAATAGAGAACTGAATACGCTCCATACCTTCTACCTTACCATCGTTTATGGGATTAATGAACAATTTCAAATTCGTTATTCCTGTGTCTATAAAAATCTTACCACTATCTGTAGATAACAAAACAGGGCTCGTCCCAGCGGACAGGCTAATGGTATAATCGATATTGAGCGAGGCTGTACCCGCAATTGCATAGGTAAAAGAATCGGAGCTTTTTAAGGGCTTTGAAAGATCAATATGGATAAGACCCATTTTAGGCATGGCTGCTTCTTCAGCGTGCAATAAAGTAGACATAGACAAAGTGGATGCGGTATCCACCTTTACATTATCTATTGCAAAGCTAGGCCGCAGACCTGTACCGCTTACATCACGCGTTATCCAACGTAATTGCAGATTTGCTTGACTGTCACATACCGAAGGCAAAACAATCGATTTTGAAAGCAAATTTTGTGGAGCAGTTGTTCCGGAGGTATTTTGTTTAATGGTGTTATTTCGATACTCCACTCCTTTGAGGGTAGAAAACGCGCCTAATGTGTCTGTCCTATATTGTACAGTAAGCTCTCGAATACGCGTATTGGCTGCACTATCATAAGGATTACGGATGGTCATGGCATCATATTGCAGCAGAATATTCTTTTTAGAACTTGTATTTAAGCAAAGAACCAAGGCTAAATCTAAAGAACCGGTATTGAGCATACCCATTTTCCCATTATAATTATGGATATTTCCAGTATTGGTGCTTGCCGAAGATGAGGCAATCAATACCCTGTCAGCTATCGGCGCAGCGGTATTGAATACAGAACTTGGTACAGTAGACACAGCCCATCCATTCCAGCCAACGGGGTAAAGAGTAGAGGAATGCGCCCATAAATTAAAGTTTTGAGCATAAGGCAAGAACTGAGGACTTGGAATGGTTTGCGCATGTACACAGCCTGAGACCAAACAAAAAGAAAATACCCAAATAAGAACTTTCATAAATAAAATTTACTAACCCAAAATATATGCAATAAATATGCAGAAAATCTAAGTTAGTAAATTTTTATCAATTAAAAAGATTACAATACTATTGTTAGAATCATTCTTATTGTAGTGCCTTTTTATACACTGCTAATACCCTTTCCCTAGCCCATTTATGCTCCACAATTGGTTGGGGATAACTAAAATTGTCAAATTCAGGTACCCATTTTCGAATGTATTGCAAATGTTGATCAAACTTTTTTGTTTGCTCATAAGGGTTAAAAACTCTAAAATAGGGCGCGGCATCGCAGCCTGAACCAGCAGCCCATTGCCAACCCCCATTATTGGCCGACAAATCAAAATCCAACAGCTTTGAAGCAAAATAGGCTTCACCCCATCGCCAATCTATTAATAGATGTTTGGTTAAAAAACTAGCCACAATCATACGCACCCTATTATGCATAAAACCACTCTCATTTAATTCGCGCATACCAGCATCAACTATAGGATACCCAGTTGTACCATTACACCAAGCATCAAATTCTTCTTGATTATTGCGCCATTCAATGTGATCGTACTGCGGTTTAAAAGCACTATTTACTACTTTAGGGAAGTGATAAAGGATACACATGTAAAACTCACGCCAAATTAATTCGTTTAGCCAAGTTTCATTTAGCGAACGAGCAATCTTTGCTAGAGCTCGAATACTTATCGTACCAAAACGCAAATGAACACTTAACCTAGTGGTTCCATTGACAGAAGGAAAATCTCTCTGTTCGGAATAATTCTTAATGATATCTTCCTCAATTTTAGGCACAGCAAAAGTCCTTGAAAAACTTTGGAAACCAATACTTGCTACAGTCAAAATAGGAATCGGTTTCGTGCATAAAAAAGAATGGAAATATTGCCTATTTGGATAAGGCTTTAGATAATATTCATTCAGTTTGGCTTTCCATTTCCTACTATAAGGGGTAAAAACCAAATAAGGCAAACCATCATCCTTTACCACTTCATTGGTTTCAAAAATCACTTGGTCCTTAAATGTCTGAAACGAAATACCCTTAGTTTTTAAAAACTGTCCTACACCATTGTCCCGCGCTATGGCATAGGGTTCATAATCATGATTTGCATAAACAGCATTGACTTCAAAGTCCTTAATAATCGACTCGAAAACCTCAATTGGCTTACCAAATTTCACCAATAAGGTAGATCCTAATTCAATTAATTGCGCTTGAATATGTTCGAGGGCTTCATGAATAAAAGAAACGCGCTTATCTGATTTATCCTCTAATTTTTCTAAAATTTCGGAATCAAAAATAAAAAGGGGCAAAACATTGGTTTCTTTTTTCAATGCATAATATAGACCCGCATTATCTTCAAGTCTTAAGTCGCGTCTAAACCAAAATAGGGTAATTTTCTCTTTACTCATTGTTACAATTTATGTTCTTGCATTAGTACAAAAATTCCCTTCTTTTACATCAAAAAAGCCACAAATTTCTTTGTGGCTTTTTTGGGAATATTCGTTTCAACTATCTCTTGATTGCTTATCGAATTAAGGTTACGTTACCGCTATAGTTTTCAGTAACACCATTCGCAAAGGATACACGGATAATGTACACATATACACCAAAGGGCATTGGCTGACCTTTGTAGGTTCCATCCCATCCGCGACCATTCAACTTATC
>JAXITL010000079.1:0-7688 GCA_034680125.1 Chitinophagaceae bacterium | reverse complement strand
TCCTTGTAAAGCTTCATCAGCGCTCTTAACCAATTCTGTAATATAGGTTTGAGCTTCGGTAAGCGGCTCGATATTTTCTTGTGCAAAAATCTTTAAGGCCAAAGGCTCTAATCCATTTTCTCTGGCGGTTTGCGCTTTTGTTTTACGTTTTGGCTTGTAGGGCAAATAAATATCTTCGAGCACGGCAATGGTCAATGCCGCATTAATTTTGCCTTGTAATGCTTCGGTCATTTTCCCTTGCTCCCCTATAGTCTTTTCAATAAAGGCTTTACGCTCGGCAAATTCTTTTTGCAATTTAGCTTCATCTTCAATTGCTTGAATTTGTACCTCATCTAAATTACCTGTTTTGTCTTTGCGGTATCGGGCAATAAAAGGAATGGTGGCGCCTTCGGCTAAAAGTTCGAGGACGACGTTAACGTCATTGCTTTTTAATTGTAATGTTGCCGCAACGGATTGTGCGTAGGGTAAAAAACTCATTGAATGCTGTTGCTTATTTTTATTTTGGAAAGGAGGGCGAAAATACTGAAAATTGCCTTTGTATTGTGATTTTAAAATACCCCATAGTTTATGAATCTCCGTGAGCAAATATTAAGTGAACATTCCAAATCTAATGCAGTGCTCATTGCCGATTGGATAGGCAATAATGCTCAACGCTTCGAAGATTTAATGCAATTGTTCTTAACAGACGAGCAGAAGGTGGTACAACGCAGTGCATGGGTTTTAAGTTTGGTTGCAGATAAAAACCCTGAACTGATTACACCTTATATCGAAGATATGCTTGCCCTAAGTGCGCGTGCAAATGTACATGTGGCAGTGAGGCGAAACCTGACTAGAATATTACACAAATTCCCCATTCCCCAAAACCAGCACGAAGCAATAATGAATTTGTGTTTTGAGTGGTTAATGAACCCAAAGGAAACAGTGGCTGTTCGATGTTATTCAATGGAAATATTATGCAATTTGAGTCCTACTTACCCCGAACTAAAAAACGAATTGGCTCATATTATCGAAGATGCTTTAGTGCATCAAGAAGTAAGTGCAGGATTTATTGCCAGCGCCAAACGAAATTTAAAAAGATTACAATAAAAAACCGACAAGTCAACTTGTCGGTTTCAATCACTAATTCATAGTGCTTTGTTCGGTATTCTTTTCTGGAGCCAGGCTCATTTTGCCCTTGGGCACTCTACCCGCACCAGCGTAGTATTTTCGCCAATAGGTATCACTCAACTTGCTAATCATTACCCCTTTGCTTACAGAGGAGTGCACAAAATAGTCGTTCATAAGATAGATACCTACATGGGAAATGCGCTTAGAACGAATATTGAAAAAAACCAAATCCCCCTCATTTAATTCTTCTTTATTCCAAATAGAATGGCATACTTTAAACTGTTCGGCGGCCGTACGAAACAAACCAATATTAAATACCCGAGCATACAAACGTTGCACAAAAGCGCTGCAGTCAATACCTGATTTATCGGTACCACCAAACCTATATCTAGTACCATACCATTCATCAATGAAGCTATACAAAAGGTCATTGGTAATGACTTGGGGCAATACCCCTAGCATATTGGCATACTTTAGGTTAAGAAATTTATTAAGAGAGGTAACAAAGTTTTTCTCCACAGGAGTTTTTTTGTTGCCCGAATTGCTTTTTGCCATGAGCTCGGCACTCAGGGGTGTTTCCATCCTCGTTCTATTAACAGAAAGAGAAATGGGCTCCATTAATTCATGTGCCGAATTACAACTACTAGCCAATACCACTAGCCCCGTGATCAGCAAGGTGTACCATTTTTTTTTCTTCGTCATTATACGCATTTCTGTTTTTAAGTGAAAAGAAAATTAACCTTGTTAGTCTTTTAATTTTTGAATGTCTGCGAAGATAACCAACATGCCCTAAAAAGACAATTGCCTAAATGTAGATTTAACATTTAGGCAATTAGAGCATCAGGCTAGAAAATCAATTCAGGCCATTATTTTTTAGCCTCAATATCTTTCAAAACACTTACCGCTTCCGACAAAATAATGTCTTTCTTAAGCAAGCGAAGCCAATTTTTATTCCTTTCGGCACGTGCTGTATCCGCAGAGATGATGGGCTTATCTTTTCCTAAATTATCAATATTTAAAAGCGTGCTTAACTTATCTAATTCTTCCATTTTTTTAGATAAGGCCATATTTTCATCTTGTTGTTTTTTGAACTTGCCTTCGTTTAAAAAAACAATATTCTCTTCCTCCAATTTCTTTAATCTTTTGGCATTTTCTTTGATGATCTCAAATGATTTACTGCTTGCGATTCTTTGTTGACTAGCTGCTTTCAACTGAGCAATATCAAAAGAACCAGCCCAAAATGATGCTGAGGCCATTGTAGACTTGAATGTTTGTGCATTTGCAGCAACCGGCAAATTGGGCAATTGAACAGGCTTTATCTCGTCATATGGCAATGCAGCTTTATCCTTGCGCTCACCAATTTCGATCTCACTATACAAATCAGGGATAATGATATCTGGCGTAACCCCTTTCAGTTGTGTACTTCCGCCGTTGACCCGATAAAACTTTTGAATGGTCAATTTCAAGGAACCAATTTCGGGTTGATTTTCATTCATCATTTTTAAACGAATAACTTGATCAATAAACTCATCAACAGGTATTTGTTTTTGTACCGTACCCTTACCAAAAGTGGGACTCCCCACAATAACAGCACGATTATAATCTTGCATAGCTGCAGCCAAAATCTCAGATGCTGAGGCACTACCTTGATTGACCATAATCACAAATGGTCCGTCATAACTAACAGGAATGCGACTTCTCAAAATCATGGGTTGCGCTTCACTGGTTTTTACTTGCACCACCGGACCAGGACCAACAAAGACCCCTGCCATATCGACTACATCATTGAGCGAACCCCCTCCATTGTATCGAAGATCCAAGATGATTCCTTTTACACCTTCTTCTTTTAATTTAGCTACCTCTTTAGCCACATCTTCACCAGAGCGACGGCCATCTGCACTATTAAAATTGCTGTAAAATTCACTGAGATAGATATAACCCATCTTGCCTTTTTCGGTAGTAATAATAGCTGATTTGGCAAAGGTTTCTTCTAGGGCTACTTTACCTCTAATGATAGGGATAACCTTTATAGAACCGTCCACGCGTCGAACCGTCAATCGAACTTCTGTACCTTTTTCTCCACGAATTTTTTGAACGACATCTTCTAGTTCGTAACCCTGAATATCCTCGGGCTCTGCACTACCCTGTCCTACTTTAATGATTTCATCATTGGCTTTAAGTTCGCCTTGCTTCCAGCTAGGGCTGCCGGGCACTATAGAAGATACTTTTATTTTGTCATCCTCAGGTTTTAACTGAGCACCAATGCCATAAAACTCACCAGACATTTGCACATCAAAATTCTTCTTTTCACGAGGAGGGAAAAAGTCAGTATGCGGGTCTTCGCAAAGTGTAATGGCATTTATGTACAAAGCAAAGCGATCATCATCTTTACTTTTATTGAGTTTGGTAAAATATTTTTGCAAATTGGTGTCAACCTTACCTCTAGCCGAAGCCCTCAATTCGGCATCCGACTTCATTACAAATTTTGTGGTGTCTTTGGTAGTGAGCGTATCTCGTCTTGCCTTTTCGTCCTCTTGAATTTTTTTCAATTCCATGTATTTCGCCAACACTCGGTATTTGATGTACTTTGTCCAACGCTCTTTCAAATCTTTTTCATTGACTGCAAAGTCAATTTTGTCGGCATTCAGCATGATTTCTTCATGGCCATCAAATGTAAAATTCGTCTTGATGATTTCTTTAAAAAACTGCTCGATTTGCAAACTACGTTTCGAATAGGTTTTGCTAAACAAATCGTAACATTCAAATGATGATGCCCTTATTTGGTCATCTATTTTAAAACGATATTGTTCAAGCGCTTTAATATCTTCTTTAGTAAACATTTTTTTCTCGAAATCAGATGTTTCAATGAGCTTGGTAAATACCCTATTCGAAAAACTATCATCTATGGCACGAGGAGAAAAATGCCCTTCTTGGATAATACCCATTACTGTATTCAAAATCAAAGCTTTTCTTTCTGAAGTGCTGCGTACATCCTCGTTGATGTATTTAAACGAAAAAAAAGCAGCCAATGCCGCAATTACTAATAGAGGTATGCCAATTTTGTATTTCATGAAATGGAACATAAACGCGCTGTAAATAATGATAAGTCTGACAAATGTAATGGTAAAACGGTTAATGAAATATGAAAAATAAAAAGCCAAAATGGAGGATTCTTGTTGACGCAAAGCCCTTTGGACATCAACAAGATTTGTCGCAATTCCTATACAATTCTGACAATTTGTCCCCAAAAACTAATTTGGCAATATTTTTGCACTTAAAGGAGACAGTATGATATTCAAAAAAAAGAAAGTTATGAATGAGCAAGAAGTAAAACAAGACTTACCAAACGAAGACAATTTGGCACCAAGCAATAGTGAAGAAACTACCGAAATCGCTGTAGAAGAAGCAGTAATGGAAGAAATATCAGAAGAGGAAAAGCTACGCAAAGAGCTGAATAATTCTAAAGATCAATATTTGCGCCTTGTGGCAGAATTTGACAATTTCAGAAAACGTAGCGCTAAAGAGCGCATTGAAACCATACAAACAGCTACTAAAGACCTGATGCAAAGCCTTATTGCTGTATTAGATGATAGTGAGCGCGCGAGCAAAACTATGGAAACCGCTACAGACTTACATGCTGTAAAGGAAGGGGTCGCGTTGGTACTGGGCAAACTCAATTCAATTTTGACGGCCAAAGGCCTCAAAGCAATGGAAACAGGAGCGGGTTCGGAATTTGATGCAGAACTACACGAAGCCATTACCGAAATACCTGCCCCCACAGCTGCATTAGAAGGCAAAGTGGTAGATGTAATAGAAAAAGGATATTACCTTAATGAAAAACTAATCCGCCACGCCAAAGTAGTGGTGGGTAAATAATATATTTTAATCGATGTCAAAAAGAGATTATTACGAAGTACTGGGTGTAGGCAAACAAGCTAGTGCTGATGAAATTAAAAAAGCCTATCGCAAAATAGCGATGCAACATCACCCTGACCGCAACCCTGGTGATAAGACTGCAGAAGATAAATTTAAGGAAGCTGCTGAGGCTTATGAAGTACTCAGTAGCCCCGATAAAAAAGCACAATACGACCGATTTGGGCACAGCATGGGCAATGCAGGCAGACCGGGCGGTGGAGGCGGCCAAGGTGGTTTTGGTGGCATGAATATGGATGACATTTTCTCCAATTTTGGCGACATTTTTGGCGATGGATTTGGTGGAGGTGGTGGCCGTGGTGGCCGCAGGCAAGGCGGTGGCACACGTGGTGCCAACTTACGTGTAAAACTGAAAATGAATTTTTCAGAAATTGCACATGGTGCCAATAAAAAAATTAAAGTTAAAAAATATGTCAGCTGCCAGCCTTGTGGTGGTAATGGCGCTAAAGATAAAAGCTCTATAAAAACCTGCGGAACCTGCGGGGGTAGCGGCCAAGTACGCCGTGTGCAAAATACCTTTTTGGGTCAGATGCAAACAGTTACTACCTGCCCTACTTGTAATGGAGATGGCACGAGTATATCTGCTAAATGTACCAGTTGTAAAGGCGAAGGCCGTGTCTATGGCGAAGAAACGATTAGCTTGGACATACCAGCCGGAGTGCAAGATGGCATGCAATTGAGCATGAGTGGTAATGGCAATATGGGTGAACGTGGCGGACCCGCAGGCGACTTGCTTATTCTAATCGAAGAAGAAAAACATCCGCAATTGATGCGCCGCGACTTAGATGTGATTTTCCCATTATTCGTCACCTTCCCCGATGTGGTATTGGGCACTCAGGTAGAGGTACCCACCATCGATGGACGTGCCAAAATCAAAATACCTGCCGGCACACAAAGTGGTAAAATTTTCCGACTCAAAGGAAAAGGATTCCCTGCATTTCAGAGTTATGAAAAGGGAGACCAATTGGTAGAAATCAACACTTGGTCGCCACAAACCCTTACAAAAGAAGAACGCGAAATGCTAGAAAAGCTTCAAAATTCCCCCAACTTTAAACCTGCGGAAGATGCCGCTTCTGAAAAAGACGACAAGGGTTTTTTTGATAAAATAAAAGACGCCTTTAGCTAATTAAAATTGGATACATGAATCTTGAAAATGCTGTACGAAAGTGCAGCATTTTTTTTGTGTAAAATCTTACATAAATATCGCTAAGCCTGCATGCCACAATCAAAAATTCTAGACTGCATGTTCATCATAATAATGGCCAATAAAGGACTGTGTGAATTGTACAAAAAATCAATTGTATTGTGTAATGATAGCCTTAGCTAAATGAACCACCTTTGCCCTACACATTACCTTCATAAGCTTTGAATGGGCAATGTCTTGACAAAAAATACAAGAAATGAAACTAAGCAACTTGATGAATTTTAGCATTCAAAAAAAAGAAAAATACTACAGCGAAAGTGTTGCATCGAAACTGCCTATTAGCACCAGAGCCAATCATCCTGCATCACAAGCAAATGCTGCTTCAATACAATATGGAACAACTTTCGGCCAATACCATATTGAACAGCTACAAGGAATGGAATTACTAATCAACTAAAAATCAAAAAAAATGAAACAAAGAAAAAATCTAGGCATCTGGATGGATCATACCAGCGCACATTTAATTGAGTACACAAGCGATGGTGTACAGAATCAAGAATTGAATAATGATTTGAGCCATCAAGACATGCAAGCCCATTTGCAGCAGGCAGAACATACTGCCCATAATAAGGAACAACAACAACAGGCCAACTTTTACAACAAAATTGCTGATGTTATGGAACAGTATCAACATGTGCTATTGTTTGGACCAACCGATGCCAAAAAAGAATTGATGAATGTCTTAAAGGATAACCACAAGTTTGAAAACATACACATGGTAGCCGAAACAACCGATAAAATGACGACGCCACAAATGAATGCCTATGTTTTAGATTATTTCAAAAAACACTAAAAAAACCCCATTACAATACAACCAAAAACTCAATTTAAAAATAATGAAAAAGTCTAACCGTATTGCGCGCATTACCGCTGTTCATAAACTGGATTATTTAGAGGAAAAAGAGTTCAGTTATCCCCTGTATCCCAGCAATGAAGATGTGTATGAAAAAAGCAGAATTGAAAGTGAGATAGACCCAGTAAATTCGGACAAAAACAAAGATGACGAGGAAAAATTCATCCCTTTCGACCTAGATATCCCAGGCACAGAATTAGATGACCAGGACGAAGCTATTGGAGCGGAGGATGAAGAAAATAATTATTACAGCATTGGTGGCGATAGACATAATGACCTCGATGAAACCCAATAATGAGGGCCAAAAACGAGATACGAATAGAAGAAAATTTTAGGATACGACAAAAAAAATGCACCTAAAACAAGTGAAAACCGATACCATTAGCGCTCCCTATTTGGAATGCCTAATGAAAATACCCAACTATGAAAATCCCTCGATTCCAAATGTGGATTGGGGGATTTTTTTTAATCCTATTTCGCGGCCTCTTAGAAAAAAGATTGCCTTTTGGCGATTCCAAGGCTCTAGACAGAAAAGAGATGAAGTGGGTCTATTATAGGTAGCTAACAAAAAAATTGAAGTACATAATTTCT
>JAXITL010000078.1:0-8044 GCA_034680125.1 Chitinophagaceae bacterium | reverse complement strand
TTCGACCAAGTAATCGAAATTAATTTGAGCGAATTAGAACCCCATTTGAATGGTCCATTTACACCAGATTTGGCTACACCGATTTCTAAAATGAAAGAAATGGCTGCTGCCAATGGTTGGCCTACAAAAATCGAAGTGGGGTTGATTGGTAGCTGTACCAACTCTTCTTACGAAGACATCAGCCGCTCTGTAAGCCTTGCCAAGCAAGTAGCCGAAAAAGGTTTGAAAACGAAAGCAGAATTCACCATTACTCCAGGTTCGGAATTGGTGCGTTATACCATAGAAAAAGATGGTTTCTTGAAAATATTTGATCAAATTGGTGCTAAGGTTTTTGCCAATGCATGTGGACCATGTATCGGTATGTGGGATAGAATGGGTGCTGAAAAGCAAGAGAAAAACACCATCGTCCACTCCTTCAACCGCAACTTTGCAAAGCGCGCCGATGGTAACCCCAATACTTTTGCCTTTGTGGGTTCACCAGAATTGGTAACAGCTTTGGCTATAGCAGGCGATTTAGGATTCAATCCTTTAACCGACACTTTGACCAATGAAAAAGGAGAGCAAGTAAAACTAGACGAACCAACTGGATACGAATTACCGCCAACAGGTTTTGCTGTTGAAGATGCGGGTTATCAAGCACCAGCAGAAGATGGTAGCAAAGTGAATGTTGCTGTAGATGTCAACTCTAGCCGTTTGCAATTATTAGCACCCTTTGCTGCTTGGGAAGGTACAGACCTTAAGGGTTTGAAACTTTTGATTAAAGCAAAAGGAAAATGTACGACCGACCATATTTCTATGGCGGGTCCTTGGTTAAAATTCCGCGGACATTTGGACAATATCTCAAACAATATGTTGATTGGTGCGGTGAACTTTTTCAACGAAAAAACGGACAACATCAAGAATCAAATTACGGGTGAATATGGTCCGGTACCGGCTACACAACGTGCTTATAAAGCAGCTGGCATTGGCACTTTGGTAGTGGGTGACGAAAACTATGGCGAAGGTAGTAGCCGCGAGCACGCAGCAATGGAACCCCGTTTCTTGGGTGTACGTGCCGTATTGGTAAAATCTTTTGCCCGTATCCACGAAACCAACTTGAAAAAACAAGGTATGTTGGCCTTGACTTTTGTCAACAAAGCAGATTATGATTTGATTCAAGAAAACGATAGCATCGACATTCTTGGTTTAACCACCTTTGCTCCTGGTGTTCCTTTGACTTTGGTATTCCACCATGCCGATGGTAGCAGCAATAGCATCAGTGTGAACCACACTTATAACGAACAACAAATTGAATGGTTTAAAGAAGGTGCTGCTTTGAATATTATCCGCAAGCAATTTGCTTCTTAAATACAATCAAATAAGAAAGTCCAAAAAAGCTGAACTTAATTGTTCAGCTTTTTTTATGCCTAGCCATAAGCTTTGAATTGTCAATGAATACTTCTATTTTTAGAGCAAATTAAATACTCATGAAAAAAATTATACTCTCTATTGCCGCCTCCTGCATAGCCTTGTCAAGCTTTGCACAAATAACAATTACGGCAGCAGATATGCCCGTGTCAGGAGATACGCTTCGGTACAGCATCGCTAACCCCGTTGGCAGTGGCTTTAGTGCTGCAGATAGTGGAACAAGTAAAGTATGGGATTTCAGCAGCCTTGGCACGATTAGCCAAAGTATCGATACCTACAAATCAGCATCCGCTGTAAGTGTTGCTTATGCCCTATTGATATCCCCCAGTGCTTATGGGTATAAAGTTGCCGATAGCTTTCCAGGACTAGGGGCTTTTTTACCCGTTACAATCAATAAACTGTATACCTTTTTTAGTAAAAAATCAAGCCCGTCAAGGTATGTAGCCGAAGGTTTTGGAGCCAATATTGCTGGATTACCCACGCCTGCAACCTATTCTGACGAAGATGAGTGGTACTACTTCCCCCTAAGTTATGCCAATACCAATAACTCTACTTTTGCCTTCAGTTTTGCTTTACCTACTTTGGGTTCTTTAAAAATATCAGGTACGAGAACCACAAGAGTAGATGGCTGGGGTACAATCAAAACACCCTTTTTAAGTACAGCAACCAATTGTATCAGGGTACGTAGTATCGTGGATGAAATTGATTCTGTTATTGCAGGCCCACTTCGACTAGGCATTCCACGCAAAACAGTGGAGTACAAATTTTTGGTCAATGGCGAACACTACCCCGCCCTTTGGATAACATCCAATGTTTTAGGGAGTACAGAGACAATTACAAGTGTCCGCTATAGAGATGCTAAGCGTGTTGGCAGTAATATTTTAAGCAAAACGAGCGCTGTTCAATCTATAAAAGCCTATCCAAATCCTGTGTCAAAAGGTATATTAAATGTAGAAATGCCAAGCCATTGGAACAATTATCAAATTTCTTTGTTTGACATTCAAGGAAGGTTAGTCGCTTCTGCTACAAACAGCAAAACCATTGACCTCAGCAATCTTGCCTCTGGCCAATATATTATACAGGCAGTGAATGGCAGCGAGCGAGCTTACTCCACTATTGAAAATTAGATAAAGCGTAAAACATCATTAAAGAAGGCTACTCCGTTGGGGTAGCCTTTTTCTTTTATAATTGGCACATAAGTTCGGGATGTACTGCTACTAAAATCCCATGCAGTTCTTTGTCATTATACTTCGGCTCGCTCAGCATGACAAAGAATTGTATGTACTGAAGGAATGCGCTTTTCTTCAGCCATTTTCAATAAAATGAAATACTTTGCATCGCCGCAACAATAAGCAGGAGACATGTGCTACCACGTATCGAATCATAAGGATAAAAACATCATCAAAAAAGTATTCAAAGCCAAGTTTGACCGGGAAGATGATTTCAAAGTGTCTTATCATTTAAATGGTTTTGACAAACCTTTATTGCCTTTTATCAGCAATGAAGATGCCGCGTCCATTCAATTGTTTCGGTGGCGATTAGTACCTTCTACTGTTAGTGATGAATCTTCTTTTTTGGCCAATACCCTTAATGCCCGTGCAGAGGATTTATTGGAGAAAAGCTCCTATAAAGCTTATTGGCAAAATAGAGGTTTAGTGATTTGTAGCGGTTTTTTTGAACCCCATAAAGCCGCAGGTATCAAGCAATCGCAGTCCTATTACATTAAACCAAAGCATGAAGAATTCTTTAGGCTTGGCGCTATTTGGGCAAAGTGGAAAGACCAATATACTTGTAGCATCATCACCCTAGAAGCCTCGCCATTGATGGCCGAAATCCACAATGAGGGCAAACGGATGCCGCTATTGCTCACAAATGATGCGGCGCAACAATGGCTACAAAAAGACTTGTCGCAAGAGGACATGAAAAAGCTAATGAGCGTCTCTGTTGCCGACGAACAAGTAGAAAGCTATAGGGTAATGGATGGCATTATGAATGCGCGTAAAAACACAAATATTCCAGAAGCCATTAAGCCTCTGGAGAATACCCTTGGGCAGATCAGTTTGTTTTAAACTATTCGCTCCTAGGGTCTGACAGTACAGGCATCCGCGCACATTTTTGCACTTCGAGAATGGGGCAGCCAAAATCCATCACTACTTTGCCCAAAATAAGATAGACACCATTGCCATAAAGTGGATAAGCTTTTAAGGATGGCGGGAAATGAACCGTATCAAAAAATTGACCTTGCTCATCAAGAAAGGTTCCAAATTTCATCAACTTTCCGTTCTTGGTTTTCACCGTTTTATCGGCCACAAAATCACCCAGCATTTTAATCATTTTTCCTTCATGCTGCACCAAGTCTGCCACCATTGCGTCACCTCGATAACGCGACTTCAAAAGGTCAAACATCGAGCCCGAAACAGGGAAGCCCAAAAGCTCCATTTCGTCGTACAAATCTTCTATAAAGGAGCTTTCTAATTGGGGCAAAACAGCCTTTTGAACTGTTTGCTCAAAAAGCATATTGGACACTTGTTTGGTACTACTGCTGTTCAGTAACATATGCGCCTCCCAAAGCAATTCCTTTTTTTGTTGTTCTAAAAACCCAAAAGCACCCGCCCTGATCAATACAATCATTTGCTCGAGCCCAGCACCGGTACGCAAAGTAAAATTATCGATGCTTGTGTAAGCGCCATTCAGGTTTCGCTCTTCAATTATTTGCTGGGCCAATTTGTTTTCGAGATGGAGCAAGACATCAAAACCCAAATAAATAGTGGTGCCGTCAACGCTTGCGCCAAAATTACTTTTGTTGACACAAGGCAAACGTACTGTGGCGCCTGCACGTTTGGCTTCGTTTACATACACTTTGCGTTGGTAAAAACCACCATAATTATTGAGCACCGACACCATAAACTCGATGGGATAATAGGTTTTCAAAAACAAGCTTTGGTAGCTCTCTACCGCAAAGGAGGCCGAGTGTGCTTTGTTGAATGAATATCCTGCAAAACTTTCCATTTGTCGCCAAATTTCTGTTGAGGTTTCTATTGGATAATTCATCCGTTGACAATGCTGAAAATACTTGTCTTGTATTTCCTCCAAATGCTTTTTGCTTCTGCTTTTGCCACTCATCATTCGGCGCAACACATCGGCATCGGCAAGATCCAGACCACCATAATGATGCCCAATTTTCATGACATCTTCTTGGTACACCATTACCCCATAGGTTTCTTTTAATTGCTGCTCAAAAACAGGGTGCGGATAAGTGACCATCGCAGGATTGTGATGCCTTTCGATATAGGCTTTCATCATACCCGAAGAAGATACCCCCGGCCTGATGATGGAAGATGCGGCCACAAGCGTAAGGTAATCGTCGCAACGAAGCTTAGTGAGCAATTGTCGCATGGCAGGGCTCTCAATATAAAAGCAACCAATCGTATTGGCCGACTTGAGTTGTTGGGCAATTTTAGGGTCTTTAAAAAAGCGTTTGGGATTGCTTGTGTCAATGACAATTGCCCGGTTTTGCTTGACAATGTCTTTACAATCTTTGATATGCCCAATGCCTCTTTGGCTCAAGATATCAAATTTTTCAAAGCCAATTTCTTCGGCCAAGTGCATATCGTATTGCACTGTAGGCAAGCCTTTGGGCGGATAATCTAAAGCCGAATAGTAGCTTAAGGGCTGCTCCGAAATCAATACCCCCGATGCATGAATCGTTCTTTGGTTGGGAAAATCCTCCATTTGATTGTACACCGAAAGGATCATCGTGGCCACTTCGTGCTTATTCAAAATACTTTTGGGCTCGTATACGAGGCGGTCGATATCGGCTTTGGGCAAGCCATAGACTTTACCCAATTCGCGCAAGATGCTACGCGAACGAAAGGTACTCATTGCCCCCATCAAGGCAGTATGCCCTGTTTGGTAGCGATGAAAAATATACTCATACATTTCATCTCTGTCTTGCCAACTAAAGTCTACATCAAAATCGGGCGGCGACTTTCTTTTGGGGTTCAAAAATCGTTCGAAATACAAATCCAATTCGATAGGACAAACATCGGTAATACCCAAGCAATAAGCCACAATACTATTGGCACCACTGCCCCGCCCCACATAGTGGAATTGCTTGGAGCGCGCATATCGGCATATATCATCGGTGATGAGAAAATAAGACGAAAAATGAAGCGTATCAATAATCTCCAATTCTTTTTCAACACGCTCTTTAGCTAGCTTATCCGTTTTCGGGTAGCGTCTTTTCAATCCATCAAAGGCATATTTGCGCAACAATAATTTATCATCATAACGATTACCCGTAAAGCTTTTCTTATTGCGATGGGCTGTAAAATCAAAGTCAAAACGACATTGTTCCAATAGCCTTTCCGTGTTCTTAATGATTTCAGGAAAATCTTTGAATCGGTCTAAGAGTTGCGCCCGAGAGGGAAACAGCTCCATAGCATCGGCATATTGATGTGGCTTGAGTTGGGAGATTAAAATATTATGGTCGATAGCCCTTAATTGTTGGTGCAAAGTATAATCGGCCTTGCTGACAAAAGAGACGGGTTGCCACAGCACATATTTGCTCAACTTGAGATTGTTAAGGCATCGAATTTTATTGAGTTGAAAATGCCGAATACCTATGTATTCATGCTCTGCTAATGCAGTAGTATCGATGCTTCCGAAGGGATAAATCACGAAGCAATGCTGAAAATAAGGAGCCCTCTGCGGGAGTTTTGTTTTATGGATATTGCTATACGTAAGCAGTTCGTTGAGCTCTTTAAATCCTTCTGGATTGCGGGCAATGCCGATATACAAGAGTTCATCTTCATGTCTAAATTCTACACCCACAGTTGCGGCTATTTGGGCTGCTGCACAAGCTTTGACAAAAGACAGCGAAGCGCTACTGTTGTTGATATCGGTGAGCACGGCCGATGTATAGCCTCGCTCTTGCAAGCCTTGCACCAATTGCGCTATCGATAAGACACCATACCGAAGGCTATAATAACTATGTATATTCCACAACATCTCAAAAACACCTTTACGCCTCTTTATAAACTTGCTGCACGCATAATGGCTAGGTTGCCAAAACGATTTTTGATTGTATCCATCGCCGTCATCAGGTTGAGGTCGGTGATGGCGTCGTTGAATAAATCAGTTTGGTAACTACCCGAAACCAAGTCGCTCAATTTGATACCAATCAAGCGGATGAGCATCCTGCGCGTGTATAATTTTTCAAAAAGCTCGAGTGCTTTTTGGCCCAATAATTTATCGGATGAAGTAAGGGGCAATTTGACTTGCTTGGTAAATGTTTCGAAGTTGGAATAACGAATCTTAAGGGTGAGGCAGGCGGTGAGCCTACCCTCTGCCCTCAGGTCGTAGGCAAGCTGGTCAATCATTTGTACAATAGTCTTTTTCAACACCGCCATATCTATCGTGTCTTGCTCGTAAGTATGCTCTTTGCTCATACTTTTTTGCTCTCTAAAAGGCACAACGGGCGTGTCATCTAACCCATTGGCTTTTCGCCAAATGATCACGCCGTTTTGCCCCAATACACGCTGCATGGTCTTTAGCTCCAATTGCTGCAAAGTGTGGATTTTACTAACGCCCAAATTCCGCAATTGTAGATAAGTTTTTTCGCCAACCATTGGTATTTTTTTGATAGATAGCGGTGCTAAAAAAGATTTTTCGTTGCCTAGGTTTACTTGTATTTCGCCACAAGGCTTGGCTTGTCCTGTAGCTATTTTCGAAACGGTTTTGTTGGCCGACAAACCAAAGGAAATGGGCAGGCCTGTTTCGTTCATAATCTCTTGCCTTAGTTCTTGCGTCCATTTCCAACAGCCAAAATATTTATCCATCCCACTGATATCTAGGTAATGCTCGTCGATACTTGCTTTCTCTACCAAGGGGGCGCGGTTTTCAATCACCTCGGTAACCATTGCCGAGTATTTACTGTACTGATCCATATCGCCACGCACCAAAATGGCTTCGGGACAAAGCTGCCTTGCCAAGCGCATAGGCATAGCACTATGCACACCAAATTTTCGGGCCTCGTAACTGCAAGAAGCCACCACCCCTCTGTCGCTGCTGCCGCCTATCAGGATGGGCTTGCCAACAAGTGCCGAATTTTGTAGCCTTTCTACCGAGACAAAAAAAGTGTCTAAATCGCAGTGAACAATATGTCTTTCCATAGTTTTTATCAGATTTTCTTCCTACATTTGTCATTAATAATAACAATAGGAAGTTATCAATAGTATCAAACTAAAATGACAATACAAAAAATTTTTTGGGCAGAAAATGTTCGTTTTTTGCGTAATCGTAAGAAAATGAGCCAAGAAGCATTGGCCGAAATTTTAGAAATTAGTCGCTCGAAGCTAAACGCTCACGAAAATGGCCATACCATCAATCCGCCTGTCGAAGATTTGGTCAAAGTGTCTGCTTATTTCAAAATCAGCATCGATACTTTGCTCAAAGTAAACCTGAGCAAACTAGGCGAACTGAAACTACGGGAATTAGAAGCCGGCAATGATGTGTATATGATGGGCGGCAATATTCGCGTACTGGCTATTAGCGTCAACAAAGACAACAAGGAGAATATCGAGTATGTACCCATCAAGGCCAAGGCGGGTTATGCCGCAGGCTATAGTGATCCCGA